>DAIOHI010000289.1:0-1385 GCA_036744815.1 Paludibacteraceae bacterium | reverse complement strand
CCCGATTTTGAACTGCGTAAAAGCATTTTGAAACATAAAATTTACCGTGATGGTTTGGACTTTCCGGAAGATGTGGTTGATTTTATTGCTGAAAATGTAGTTGACAATGTTCGCGATTTGGAAGGCGTTTTAGTATCCATATTGGCACACTCTACACTTACGAATACCGCTATTGATATTACTTTGGCAGAAAAAACCATTAGCCGGATTATTAGTATCACGCCTCGCATCACAAGTGTTGAAAAAATTCGTGATGCGGTATGCGATTATTTTTCGCTATCGGTCGATGCTATTTCTACCAAAAGCCGTAAACGGGAAGTTGTGCAAGCGCGTCAGATTGCTATGTATTTGTCAAAGCAAATGACTAAAAATTCATTGTCTTCGATTGGTGCAACTATCGGGCAGCGTGATCACGCAACGGTATTGCACGCATGCAAAACTGTATCGGATTTGATGGAGATTGACAAAAGTTTCCGTATGAGCGTTCAAGAAATTGAAAACAAGCTGAAAAGCTAAGAAATACGCATTACAATTATTTTATAAGAGATTGTCGCTTCATTTCGGCAATCTTTTTTTATGAATAATCTTTGTGTAGATAGGCTTAGAATGAAAAAAAAACATTATTTTTACAGCCTACAAACCAATAAAAAATAAATTGCGCAATGGTATATAAATTGACTATGCTTTCTGATGAGTCCGATGATTTTATCCGTATTATAACGATTGACTCCGAGGCTAAGTTTATTGATTTACATAATGCTATTCTTGAATCGGTTGAATATACGAAAGACCAAATAACCTCTTTTTTCCTCTGTTCCGATTCGTGGGAAAAAGAACAAGAAGTAACGCTTATGGAAATGGAGTCGAGTTCGGAGTATGATAATTATACGATGGATGAAACTTCGCTTGATGAATTGCTGACAGACGAAAAGCAAAAATTGATGTATGTTTTCGATATGTTGATGGAAAGAGCTTTCTTTATTGAACTTTCCGAAATAACAGCCGGACAGCAATCCGAGGCGAAGTGTATTGTTTCGAAAGGAAAAGCGCCTCAACAGTTGTTGTCGGAAGAAAATTTAGTTGGAAGTCAGAAAATAAACTTGGATGAAAGTTTTTATGGCGATGAATCTTACGATTTGGATGAACTTGATGAAGAAGGATTTGGTGATATGAATTTTGATGATAGCGCCTTGTTCTCAGAAGATCCACGCTTCTAAAATATAGAATCTGATTAAAAAACAAAACATCCGAATTGTTTCTAATTCGGATGTTTTGTTTTTAGTATCGGGTAAGAAAAAGTCCTATGTCGTTGGACTTAATGCCGTAATGATTGCCTACTAGGCGATTGACCAATATACCGCTATATACATAAGCTCCGTTTCTGA
>DAIOHI010000288.1:0-3982 GCA_036744815.1 Paludibacteraceae bacterium | reverse complement strand
CGATCATTCCTCCACGCGCTCCCATTTCGATACTCAGATTACAAACCGTCATACGCTCTTCCATCGAAAGATTGCGGATGGCTTCTCCAGCATATTCTACAAAATAACCCGTTGCGCCACCTGTTGTCAGTTTCGCAATCATGTATAAAGCCAAGTCTTTGGCGCTTACACTTTCACTCAATTTTCCGTCGAAAGTAATCCGCATAGTTTTCGGACGAGTCTGCAAGATACATTGCGTTGCCAATACCATTTCTACTTCGCTCGTCCCGATGCCAAAAGCGATGGTTCCGAAAGCGCCATGCGTAGAAGTGTGGCTGTCGCCGCAAACAATAGTCATACCTGGTTGAGTGAAGCCGTTTTCGGGACCAATGATATGCACAACTCCATTCTTCCGATGTCCTAAAGGGAAAAACAAGGGCATATTGAAATCCTTGGCATTTTGCGCAAAAGCATCTAACTGATTGCGTGAAATCGGATCTTTTACCGGTTGATCTTGATTGATGGTCGGTGTATTATGATCGGCTGTCATGGTTGTTTTCTCCGGGCGAAAAACTTCTAATCCACGAGCACGAAGTCCGTTAAAAGCTTGCGGGCTTGTAACCTCATGACAAAAATGCCTATCAACATACAATTGAGTAGGTCCGTTTTCTACAACCGACACCACATGAGCATCCCAAATTTTATCAAATAATGTTTTCATATTTTGTTTACAGTAAACTGTTTATTTTATCTTCTACTTCACAAATTTATTGATTGCATCTATATACGCTTCCACCGAAGCGGCAACAATATCGGTATTTGCACCAAAGCCATAATAAGTTACGCCATCGTATTCCACTTGCATGTGTACTTTTCCCATATCGTCACTTCCACGATCGATGGCTTGAATGGTAAATTCCCGCAATGTCATTTTACGCTTAACGATTTGTTTCAACGCGTTAATTGCCGCATCGACAGGTCCGTTGCCCGAAGCCGCCGCCTCAAAATGCTCACCGGCAATTGACAAGCCAATGCTTGCTACCGATTTCACTCCAACTCCCGAAGTTACCTGCAAGTAATCCAAACGGATACGATGTTGCGCGGTGCGCTCCATTCCAATAAGCAGCAGAACATCATCGTCATTTATGTCTTTTTTTCTATCGGCTAGTTTTAGAAAATCTTCGTATATTTTGTCCAATCTCCCATTATCTACCTCTACACCCAACACACTCAAACGATGTTTTAATGCAGCACGTCCACTGCGCGCGGTAAGAACGATGGAATTCTGATCCAAGCCCACATCGGTCGGATCCATAATTTCGTAACTTTGACGGTTTTTCAATATACCATCTTGATGAATCCCCGAAGAATGTGCGAAAGCATTACGCCCAACAATCGCTTTATTGGGTTGAATGGGCATATTCATCAAATTAGAAACCAAGCGGCTTGTCGGATAAATTTTTTGCGTATTAATTTGGGTATCAATCCCCAAACCTTTATGACACTTTAATATCATCGCTATTTCTTCCAATGAAGTATTCCCGGCACGCTCGCCGACACCATTCATCGTTACTTCCACCTGGCGAGCTCCGTTTTGCACTCCTGCAATAGTATTGGCTGTCGCCATTCCCAAATCGTTGTGGCAATGAGTTGACAGAACAGCATTGTGAACACCTTTGACATTTTCCATCAGAAATTTTATTTTCTCTCCGTATTCCCAAGGCAGACAATATCCCGTTGTGTCAGGAATATTAACAACTGTAGCTCCTGCTTTTATCACAGCTTCCACCACCCGAGCCAAATACACGTTATCGGTTCGTCCGGCATCTTCGCAGTAGAACTCTACATCTTCCACATATTTCTTTGCATATTTTACCGCTGCTACAGCACGCTCCAATATTTCGTCCTGAGTGGAATTGAACTTGTAATTTATATGAAAATCGGAAGTTCCAATTCCGGTATGTATCCGTTTTTTCTTAGCATATTGCAACGCTTCCGCCGCCACATCGATATCTTTTTGCACGCCACGCGTCAATGCACAAATGCTGGGCCACGTTACTGCCTTGGATATTTCAACAACAGAATTAAAATCGCCCGGACTGGAAACAGGAAAACCCGCTTCTATAACGTCAACGCCTAATGATTCCAAAGCTCGTGCTACCTGAATTTTTTCTACCGTATTCAACTGACAGCCGGGAACTTGTTCGCCATCACGCAATGTTGTGTCAAATATAAATAATCTTTCCATAAAATTTTGTTTAAAATCCCAATATTGCTAATTTTAAGATTCAATTTATTATAAAAAAAGCCTTTCGCACAACTAAGTGAGAAAGGCTTTATATTTTTTTCAATTATCTACACAGCTACTCACTTCAACTTGTCCTGCAAGAGAATAATAATACCGAGTAGGTTAATAATATGTAGAGAATTATTTTTCATCTATTTTTCATCTAAAACGATGCAAAGATAATGCTTTATTTTAAACCACAAAACAACAATATGATATTTTTTTGTATTCTTTTTTTTCAATTCAAAAGATATAATACAAAATATCTCATTTTTAATTACCAAAGAAAGGGAAATTCATTTTAAACGAGATAATCTTTTTATTAACAATAAAAAAAATCATTATATTTTTTTACAATCATTTCCTATACTGATTTTTTTTGTTAATTTTACACGTCAATTTTTGCAATTTAATTTAAAGTAATATTAATTAACAGTTTTCACTTCACCTATTATCTAATACATCACACAAAATGATTTATAAACAACAAATTTGCATAGCAAGTTTGTTTATCCATTCAATCAGTTTGTCTATGTGTCTGCCTATTTATGTAAAATATTCGAAAAAAATATATTTGGATATTCTACTATAAACCAACCTTGACATTTTCAAAAAAAAACAAAACAGAAAATTTCAATCCATTTTCTAATGTATTTTTATCGTTATTTATTAATGATAAAATCTATTATAAAAAATCTAAATATAGCAAACTTTACAAAGATAAGCTGCTATAAACACCTACCTTATACTTATGTGATTTTTATCTAAGGAGACTTATTCTAATCATTTATATAAAAACATTCGTCACTACAAAATGATAAATCTGATTTAATATGAAACAGAAAAAAAATAATTGTATAGTAACGTTTTTTATTGTCTTTTCTTTCTGTGCCAGCAACTTCGTTTATTCACAACAAAATGTTGTTGACCGTATTTATACAAACTACAATGGATATTGGACATCTGGATCTGGGACATCTGGATCTGGGACAAGTAATCAAAATCTCATTCTGCCTGACAACACGCACGAACTAATCGGTTTTAGATGGAATGGAGATGTCTTCTCCACAGGCGTTTCCGACTCCACATTAACAGCTAAAGGCATAAACTTTATTCCTGCTAATTTCAGAGCTTTTCCTGTAAAAGACATTCCTTACACAGATGGAGGCAGTCGTTTTTTTGCATTCGGAGCAATGGTGGATGGTCTTCCTGGCGATAAACCTGGTGGTGTAGATGCTGTTAACAGGTTACCTTTTACCAAACCCGGAAAACTTTCCTTTATGCTTACATCGGGAAAACAAGGATTAAATTTGGGATCAGCCGTTACCAATATTCCGATTTCTAGTGAGGCTTTAACTTTTAATATTACTAAAATTGAAAATATAGAAAAAATAGCAGATGATATTCCTGACATTATTGTTACGCAAATGGCTCAGCCTAATAGCGTTAATGACACTATCTTTTTTGAAGACATAAATGGTAAGGTTATTGGAAAGAAGTTAACTATCAATTTCAATAATTCGTTAGAGACTCCCGTTTTAGGTTCTTGGAGAATAGATTTTTTCAACCCTGTTAGTGGAGAACCATGGGAAGTAAATACAACTAGAGCTATTCGCCTATGGGCAAGAAAAGCATCTGATTTTGGACTAACTGAAGACAACATTGATAATGTAGCAGCCTTGCGTTACAAATTAATGGGCTCAAGTGATCCGGCTT
>DAIOHI010000287.1:0-3985 GCA_036744815.1 Paludibacteraceae bacterium | reverse complement strand
CGAAAGCGATAGCCGGGCTTAATCATGATTTGCGTATTGGCGTGCAAAACGTTAAAATTATTGAGATTGAGATAATCCAGAATATTTTGCAAAGCCTGCTCCGCGGACAAAGAATATTCCTTTTCATAAGGTGTCCATTGCTCCACGTGAAAAAGCGAAAAATCTTCCTTTTTGGAGTTTGAAAGACTTGCACCTATATAATACAAGCTTTCGAGCGTGCGCACTGATGTTGTTCCAACGGCGATAATGCTTCCGAACTTTTGCAACAAATGTTCGATTGTCGATTTGTTTATCGCGATAACTTCCGTGTGCATGTGATGCTCCATCACGTTTTGCGTTTTTACGGGCTGAAAAGTTCCCGCACCTACGTGCAAAGTCAATTCCTCAGTTTCAATTCCTTTCGCTTTTATTTGCGCAAATACATTATCGGTAAAGTGCAAACCCGCTGTTGGAGCAGCTACCGAACCTTTTATCTTGGAATAAAGCGTTTGATAATTGTCATAATCGCTCGCTTCCGTCTTGCGATGTAAATAAGGCGGAATGGGCAATTCGCCTGCGCTTTCCAATATATCGGCAAAAAGAATTTGAGTATTATTCCACGAAAAACGAAGAGAATGTGCGTTTCCTTCGCTTTGCAATAATTCTACCGACAATAGTGCAGTCTGTCCTTTTACTTCAATTTCTTTCGACAGCGAGCCGTCTTTCCATTTCTTCAGATTACCCACCATACATTTCCAAACACAGCCTTCGCTCGATCCTAAAGACTGAGCATAATCAGCCGGCTGTTCTGGTTCCAAACAAAAGACTTCGATGCGCGCGCCGGTAGCTTTCCAAAACTCAATACGAGCCTGAATTACCTTAGTATTATTATATACCAACAACGAATCGGAAGGCAAAAAATCTGCTACGGAAGAAAAACGGCTTTCCGAAATATCGCTCTTCTTATATAGCAATAATTTTGACGAATCACGTGGAGATAAGGGATATTTGGCAATCCGTTCGTCGGGTAAAAGATAATCGAAACTGTCAATCGACAGCATTTGCTTTTCGGAATTTTTGTTCACTATTGAAAGAAAATTATTGTACTTTTGTGCAAAAATACAATAAAAATGATAAAGAAAGGTGACTCGGTTCGTTTTTTAAATTCGGTTGGTGGTGGCATCGTTACACGCATCGACGAAAAGAAAGGACTGGTTTATGTTGAGGATAACGATGGTTTTGAAGTGCCGGCGTTGATACGCGAGTGTGTGTTAGTTCCACCTGTTGGAGCAACGACGAATGTTCCGTTAAAGGACTTTTCCGCAAAAACTGCGACAACGCAAGCAAGCGTGAAAGAAACACCTAATCAAAAGCCGGATGTTATTGAAGAGCCGGAAGTAGTGGAAGTTTACGAAACCGCCGAAGGAGATCGCTTAAAAGTGTTGCTCGCGTTTTTCCCTGATGATATTAAGCAATTGCAAACAACATCTTACGAATGCTATTTGATAAACGACAGCAATTATTTCTTGTTCTACAACCTTGTTGCAAAGGAAAACGATGATTGGAAAAGTGCTGCTCACGGGCGTATAGAACCTAATACGCAAGAATGGCTGTTGGATGTCAAGAAAGAAGATTTGAACAATTGGGAGCATCTGCGAGTACAAGTGATTGCTTTTAAACAAAATAAAAGCTATACGCCACAGACGGTGATCGATCAACAGTTAAAGCTTAATCCCGTTCGTTTTTATAAATTACATAGCTTTACTGAGAATGATTATTTCGAAGATCTCGCCATGTTGATCGACATTACGGAAGAGAAAGAACGGGAATCGGAAAAGAAACAACTTGCAGAAATAGCTCCGGAAGTGATTAAAGAAGCCATCCTGACGAAAAAAGACGCTCCGCAAAAAGCTAAAGTACTGACTAAACGTCCGCAAAAAGCTCAGATTATTGAAGTGGATCTGCACAGTCAGGAATTGCTCGATACAACCGCCGGAATGTCAAGCGGCGATATCCTGCAATATCAATTGGATAAATTTCACGCGGTATTGGAAGAACACAAAGGCAAACGCGGACAGCGTATCGTTTTTATTCATGGAAAAGGCGAAGGTGTGCTGCGTAGTGAAATTGAAAATCAACTTAAAACTCGATATAAATCTTATTATTATCAAGACGCTTCTTTCCGCGAATACGGCTTCGGAGCAACACTGGTAATGATACGATAAGCCTCCTAAAGTTTATCTGTTTACGCTTACGATATTTTTCATATTTGGATATCTCGTTTAACGTTTTACTTACTTTGATCTTATGAAAAGCTACTTACGGTTATTTTTCCTGTGTTCTTTAGTCATAGTTTATGTTTTTCCGGCTAGAAGTCAAAACGGCTCTCAAGCGGCGAAAGATTCGCTCCGCAATCTGATTTCGCAATCAAAAGGCATTGAAAAGCTGAAGGCTTTTCAATTACTTAAAAACATCTATTTTGCCGAGTGCGTTGACGACCAAACATTTGAAGCTTTTATGAATGTTCAGAACGAATACGAGAAAGAAGCCATCAAGCAGAAGGACTTGAAAGTACAGGGAGAGATTAAGTCAAACACAATAAGCGCACTCTTCAATATATCCAAGGACGAAGAAATAATTCGGTTGGCACCCGAGTACCTCGCTTTTTTATCGAAACATCAACTTTGGTCTTACTATTACAAAGTATACCAAAGCCTGCTCGAAGTGTACATATACAACAATCAGGCGGGAAAGGCAATCAGCGAGTCGAAAAAAATATATGCCGAAGCCAAAGCAGAAGGCAACAAGGAGGGTTTAAGCTTAGCCAGCTTTGTGATGGGAACCGCCTACCAATTTCAGAATCGACACAAAGAATCGGAACTGCATTACAAAGAATGTATTAAAATAGCAAAAGACAATCCCGAACAATACCTCATGCTTATGGACGCTTATTACGGATTGTGCGAAGTCCTATCCGAACAAAAACGAAGCAGCGAAGCATTGCTTGTATTGAAAACATGGGGTGACGAGTTACATAAACACAGAGAAAACCCACTTAAATACGGCTCAATAACAAGGGGTAAATACTACCTGCTCTACACTCGAGTATTAGTAGAAATGGGCGAGTTTGAGAAAGCAGAAATCTATTGCGACTCTACCGACAACACGCTCAACCACGAGCGGATGAAAATAAACACCTGTTTCTACCGCGCTCAGATAGAAGAATCACGTGGAAATTACGATAAAGCGCTCACACTAATCAATACATCACTAGGATATTACAACGAATACAGCACCTTTCTCTCCGATCTGCTTTGGGTAAAAGCCCGCATATTATCCAAAATAGAGCCAAAATCAGAAGCCTTTCACACAGGAAGAGAAGCCGCATTAATAACTGATTCTCTACGAAACACACAATTCAACGCACAACTCGACGAGCTCCGTACAGTGTACGAGGTAGATAAGCTTAGCGCCGAAAAGGAACGGACTCGTCAGCGACTGATAGCCGTTGCCGCAGTCAGCGCGCTACTGCTGTTTATTGTTGTGGCTTACGTCCTTTATTCACGCCGATTGAAACGGAAAAACGAAGCTCTTTTCCAACAAATACAAGAAATCTCGCAGAAAGAGAAAGCCGTAGAACGTTGTCTGCTTAGTCGCCCCGAAGAAAGCTTGACGAAAGAGATGCAGCTTTTCCAACGCCTTAGCAAATACATGCAAAGCGAAAAAGCATTTACCAATCCCGAATTGAACCGAAAGAAGCTTGCCGACCATATCGGAACAAACGAAGTTTATCTTGCCGATGCTATCCGCGAAGGAACAGGCGAAACCTTCTCAGCATACCTTTCGAACTTGCGTTTGCTGCATGCTCTCGAAGTTTTAGAAAAAGATGCTAATATCAGTTTCGATGCTCTTGCAATAGATTCGGGACATGGCTCCTACTCTGCATTTTATCGCACTTTCACTAAAAAGTATGGCATCACACCATCCGAATATCGAAAATTCATTC
>DAIOHI010000286.1:2091-3986 GCA_036744815.1 Paludibacteraceae bacterium | reverse complement strand
CATCTTCCACCCCTTATGCAGGTAAGATTGAAGGACGGGAGAATACAATCAACAATATATACATAAATTCTACAGAGAAGAATCAGGCATTTATTGGCTATGCCAAAGGGATACGGTTAAATGATTTGACAATAAATGGTTCGGTTACTTCGACAACAGATAACGTTGCAGCCTTCGTAGGTGATATGGAAGATTATTCCATTGTGAAGAACTGCCATAACCAAGCAAGCGTTACTGGAAATAATAACGTAGGAGGAATAGTCGGTTATCAATATTATTATCCTTCAGCCGGTCAGCCGGGAGCCGTACTCGAAAATTGTTCGAATAGCGGTGTCATTAGAGGAAATAAATACGTAGGAGGTGTTGCCGGTCAATTATACACATACGATTATTATGTGAAAAGCCATATTGTTTACTCCTTGTCCAATAATGGTACTGTTACGGCAACAGACAGCTATGCCGGTGGTGTTGTTGGGTATTTGCGCGGAGCTGGTCTCGAAAATGTATGTAATACAAATAATGTGTTGGCAACAAGCATTTATGGAGGCATAGCGGGAGCAACAGCGGCAGGATATGCAATAAACAATGCTTACAATGCGGGCGTTGTAGCTTCGGGCGGTTCTATATTAGGAGGAAGCGGAACGACAGTAAACGTTTATACTATAGCAGGAAGCTATAAAGCAGGCGACAACGCTTTAGTGAAAACAGCTGAATCTTTCGCTTCGGGCGAAGTGGCTTGGCTCTTGGGCGATGCTTTCGGACAAACGATAGGCACTGACGCTTTGCCGTTGTTGGCAGGAGCTTCGGTATATCAGGTTAATTACAGCAACAATCTTGATGCCGAAACGACAACTATCTACACCAACGGAGCATTGCCTCAGGTGACAAGAGCCGGCTATACGAGCACTTGGTACAGTCAAGCAGGTGGCGATGTCGTTACTCAGGTAAGCGACGATGCCAACCTTTACTTGCAATTCGATACAGCTACCGGAACGGAGGAGAATATGCTTGTTGATGTAAACGTATTCCCCAATCCATTTATCGACTATGTGAATCTTAAAGCCTCAAAAGCAGGACAAGCCGAGGTTTACAACCTGCAAGGCTCTTTGCTTCACAGCTTCAATATCTCGGAAGGCATAAATCGTTTGGAGCTTTCGTCGCTTCCGGCGGGTATTTACTTCCTGCATTTCAATAATAAGGTGGTGAAACTTGTAAAATAAGCCATCACTTAACAGTTCACTTACAAGCAATAGAGACGTCATATTACATGGCGTCTCTATTTTTATTTTACCAACCAAAGATGTACGCGAATATATGTATTTCGCATACTGTACAGCAACGATGATCGCTAGTGTACGATAGCGAGAGACAGTAGAAAATTGGCTCCGCCGATTTTCAATTCTCTTCAGGAGCTTGTTCTGGATAAACTAGAGTAAGAGCCCGAGCAGGCTTGCTTAAATAGCGCTTATCAAATAAGACATAAATCTTTAGGTTTTCCTAATAATAAAAAAGAGAGTGACCTTTGCAGGACACTCTCTTATCTTTTATTCGGAAGAATTCAGATTAAGCTTCTTCGCTTGTTGTTTCTTCGTCTTTTTTAGCTGTTTTTTTCGCTTTCGCTTCTTCTACTTCAGCAACTTCTTCTTTTGCCTTTTTCGAAGTCTTTTTGGCTTCTTTTTCTACCTCTTTCGCAGCTTTGTTGTCCAATTGTTCCTTCAAGTCAGCCAAAGATTGGATATCTCCTAACGTAGTTTTTTCCATTGATGGAGTTGCGCTTACAGGAGCATCTTCTCTTTTTGTACGTTTAGCTGTTCTTTTAGGAGCGCTAGCATCTTCGCCTGCAACTTCTGCTTTTTCAGCACGAAGGCTGGCCAGTTTAGCAACGTTTGCGCTAT
>DAIOHI010000286.1:0-2081 GCA_036744815.1 Paludibacteraceae bacterium | reverse complement strand
AAAGGATGATGCGTTTTGCGTCTTTGTTGAACTCAATCACTTTGAATTGAAGCTTTTCATCAATTGTAGCTTGCGAACCGTCTTCTTTTACCAAGTGTTTTGGAGTTGCAAATCCTTCAACACCGTAAGGCAAAGCAACAACAGCGCCTTTGTCAAGTATTTCAACGATGATTCCTTCGTGAACACTATCGGGGAAGAATACTGTTTCCAATACATCCCATGGATTTTCTTCCAATTGTTTGTGTCCAAGGCTCAAGCGGCGGTTATCTTTGTCAATTTCAAGAACCACAACTTCGATATCGGCACCAATTTGAGTGAATTCCGATGGATGTTTGATTTTCTTTGTCCACGAAAGGTCAGAGATATGGATCAAGCCATCAACACCTTCTTCAATTTCAACGAATACGCCGAAGTTAGTGAAGTTGCGAACTTTTGCTGTATGTTGGCTTCCAACCGGATAGCGAGTTTCGATATCTTCCCATGGATCGGTTTTCAATTGTTTGATACCAAGAGACATTTTGCGTTCGTCGCGGTCGAGTGTCAATATAACAGTTTCCACTTCGTCGCCAACTTTCAAGAAGTCTTGTGCCGAGCGTAAATGTTGCGACCAGCTCATTTCCGATACGTGGATCAAACCTTCAACACCGGGAGCGATTTCAACAAATGCACCATAGTCAGCCATAACAACCACTTTACCTTTCACTTTGTCGCCAATTTTCAAGTTAGCATCAAGAGCATCCCAAGGATGTGGAGAAAGTTGTTTCAATCCAAGAGCGATACGTTTTTTCTCGTTATCGAAATCAAGGATAACTACATTCAGTTTTTCGTCCAAATGAACGATTTCTTCCGGATGTGTAACACGTCCCCAAGAAAGATCAGTGATGTGGATCAAGCCGTCAACGCCACCCAAGTCGATGAAGACACCGTAAGAAGTGATGTTTTTAACAACGCCTTCAAGCACTTGACCTTTTTGCAATTTGCTGATGATTTCTTTCTTTTGTTGTTCCAATTCGGCTTCGATAAGAGCTTTGTGCGAAACAACAACGTTTCTGAATTCGTGATTGATTTTAACCACTTTGAATTCCATTGTTTTACCAACAAATACATCGTAGTCGCGAATTGGTTTCACGTCAATTTGCGAACCTGGCAAGAAAGCTTCGATTCCGAATACATCTACAATCATACCGCCTTTTGTACGGCATTTGATGTATCCTTTCACAATTTCTTGCGATTCGAGAGCCGCGTTCACGCGATCCCAAGAGCGCGTTGCGCGAGCTTGCTTGTGCGAAAGCAGCAATTGACCTTTTTTGTCTTCTTGGCTTTCGATGTAAACTTCTACTTTGTCGCCAACTTTCAATTCGGGATTGTAGCGGAATTCGCTCATAGGAACGATACCGTCCGATTTGTAGCCAACGTTTACTACTACTTCGCGTTTGTTGATCGAAATAACAGTACCTTCAACAACTTCCTTATCCTTAATAGCGGTAAGTGTGTTGTCGTAAATTTTTTCTAGCTCAGCTTTCGATTGAGCTGTAAAGCTGTCGCCTTTTTCGTAAGCATCCCAATCAAATTCAGCTTCAACTACAGGAGCCGGAGCTTTTTCTTTTTTTGCTTTGCTTGGAGCTTCTTCAATAACAGTTTCTTCAACTACTTCGGGAGCTGCTTCTTCTGTTTTAGTTTCTTCCGCTTTAACTTCGGGAGTTTCAACTGCGGTTGCAGTTTCTTCTGTGGTCGCTGCAGTTTCTTCAACTGTGGCAACTACTTCTTCAACTACGGGTGTAGTTTCTTCAGCTTTTACCTCTGTTGCTTCAACTTCGGGTTTTACTTCCTCTGGGAGGATTGTTTTTTCTTCCATTAAAAAATTGTTTTTACTAACTAAATTAGTAGGTTAGACATTATATTGATAATAAAAAACGTGGGCGCAAAGATACAAAAAAATAACAATGCAGGCAAAGCAAAAGAAAAATGTATGAAGAAAAGTCTGAAAAAAGAATTAGGATTTAGCTATAACCTGATTTTGTAAGAGAAATTCATAGCTATTACTTTTCCGAAAAACGATAGTAGAGGACAGTGTTGCTTGT
>DAIOHI010000285.1:0-3986 GCA_036744815.1 Paludibacteraceae bacterium | reverse complement strand
ACAGTTTCATTTACACTTTTCACTCCTATGTTGGGAGTTAGCGATTGATATTTCATTTCTTTATTGTTTTGTTCTGCCTTTGATGGAATGTAAAATACCAAAAAAGACAAGATGATTAATAAAACTTTGCTTGTCGTCATTTTTTTACTGCAAAAATACGAAGATAAATAAGGTCGATTAGTGTAAAAAAACGACTTTATACTTTAAAGTAGGAAGGAGAATTACCTGATAAAGATTTGAATTCTTTAATCAAATGGGCTTGGTCGTAATATCCGCAATCGACAGCGATAGAGAATAAACTGGCATCTCCATTCTTTTTGAGATAAGAAATGCTATGTTGGAATTTGATAACTTTGCTGAAGGTTTTTGGCGAAATGCCTACCGCCGTTTTGAATCGCCGTTCAAAATGCCGAAGAGACAGGCAAGAGCTTTCGGCAACTTCTGTCAAAGGAAGCAGCCCTTTTGTTTGTCGGATTAAGTTTACGGCATAAACGATACGAGCTTCCGGCTCAAACATCCGCTTTAGTTTCTTAATAAAATAAGAATCGAGGTATTGGATTTTAGCTTGCGTCGTTTCTTTTTCCAGCAATTCGGCATAAAGATATTCGTCGAATAAGGTTTCCGTTAATGTTAGATTTATTCGCTGATCCGTAAACTCAGATATTGGTGTCCGCGTAAAAGCGCTGAATCCTGCGGGTTTGAATCGGATACCAAGCATAGACACTTCGTTGGAATAAGAGCCTTCTGAAAATGTTGTCATAGCCCCGATTATATTCGGATAAGTCGGATCTAATCCAAACTGTTTTGCTTCTCCGAAAGAGAAAATAATATCCACACAACCATCGGGGAGAATTTTATGAAATTCCTCTTTCTCATTAAAACTAAATCCGTACCAATAGGTGTCGATGTATGGACTGAGTAGTTCGTTGGGTCGAAATTCTGTATACGTCATAAATTTAAAGACTGCTGCAAATATACGTTTTTATATTTATAGCACTTGAAAATATGTTCCGCAAAAATCACCTAGGGTTTTCACTATTACCGGGTTGAGCATGGATTGATATGCAATGTTGCAGCGGCAATGCGATAAGCGCACTCCCTTCCCCCTCCTTAGAAAAGAGAGGTAGGGAGACGACATTATCCTTCACAGAGTTAGTATAGCTCTTGTAAACTGTTTTCTGGTAGCTTTTGATTGTCCATGATGTTTTTACGTACAATGGTAATGCTTCCACCAAAAAGATATTTATTATCTAAATAGTTTTGTCCGATAGTGGTAGATCTAAAATCCATGCTTAGAATGGAATCGCTAATTTTTATTGCGGCTCCTTGAGCATAGGTGCTGCTTTCTATCTGTATTTTCTCCACTCTTGTTTGGTTGTGGTAGAAGATAGGATTAACAAGGCTTGTCGCAGCGTCTGCTACTTCCACTTTTATCTTTTGACCATAGGCTTGTAGATAGGTTAAGGCGTTGCATCCTTGTAAACTAAGACTGCTTAGTTGATTGTCAAAACAGTCGAGGGTTATCAATTCCCTGCATGCCGATACATCCAAGTTTTTTAATTGATTGCCGGAACAATAAAGCCCAATCAACTTTGTACATGCCGATACATCTAATTTTTTCAGATTGTTGTAGTAGCAGTAAAGCTGTTCCAACTCTGTGCATTTTGATATGTCTAAACTGCTTAATTGATTGCCGAAGCAATAAAATTCTGTCAACTTAGCTCCACCGGTAGCGGTGATAACAATTGTTTGGTTGGCTGGTACGGGAATAGTCCGTTTGATGCCTATATCGTTTTTCAATAGCTTTCCATTGGCAAAAATACTTCCTTCGCCTTGCCATTTCCCATAAATGCTTATGTTTTCACCCTCTATTTTATTTGTTTTCAGAATGGCTATAACACTTCCTGTATCCATATTTCCTCGTTCGATGAATATCGTGCCACTGAAAGGACTGCCCTGTCCAATAGCGTTAGACTTAAAGTCAAGGCTTTGGGTGTTGGCGCTTATGTTTATAGCTGCATCTTTGCTGTAGTAATCATTGTTTATCTCTATATTTTCTACCTCTTTGCTGTTGTGATAATAAACAGGATTGGCAAAACTTGTTGCGTCAGCGACAACTTCCACTTCTATCTCTTGACCATAGGCAGATATGTGGGCTAAAGAACTACATCTCGTTAAGTCTATTGTTTTTAGGTTATTGTTGTAGCAGTAAAGCTCTGTCAATTTTGTGCATGCTGATACCTCTAAGTTGCTTAATTGATTGCCGGAACAGTCAAATTCTATTAACTCCGTGCATGCCGATACATCTAAGTTGCTTAATTGATTGCCGGAGCAGTCAAGCTTTGTCAATACTCTACATCTAGATAACTCTAATTCTGTCAGCTTATTGCCGGAACAGTCAAATTCTGTCAACATCCTGCATTCCGATACTTCTAATTCCGTTAATTTATTGTAGAAGCAGTAAAGTTGCTCCAATTTTGTGCAATCCGACACCTTTAAACTGCTTAATTGATTGTTGCCGCATTCAAGCCTTGTCAACTCCGTAGATTCTGATATATCCAAGCTGCTTAGTTGATTATTATCGCAGTTGAGCGTTTTTAATGCAGTGCATGCTCTTACATCTAGCTTGTTTAGCTGATTGTTTCGGCAGTCAAGATGGGTCAATGTTACATCGCCTAAGCTGCTGAGAATAATTGTTTGTTCAGCAGAGACAGGGATGTCTGTCCATTCGTTGCTTTTGAGCTCTGTTGTATTGTTGGCGTATAGCGTGCCGCTGCCTGTGTATTCTACATAAACACTAAGGTTTTCATTTTTTGTTTTTGAAGTCTTCATCGTGACAATATCACTGATTGCTTCGACCAACTGTACTTCGCTGCCTAGTATATGTAAGAGATAATCATTGCCGATGTAATGCAAATATGCTACATCGGATGCTGTTGCATTTTCGACTAATACACGCCTTGATGCGGCATTCCATGGAATTTCGAAGACTACGCTTGCGTCCGGTGTAAGGCTGGCACTAAGGGTGGAAGTAGCAGGAATGTCGCTATTACTTTCATTATCCCAATATGCACCCAAGTAAATACCTTTGCCGCTTGTGACAGTGCCTATTACAGGTTTACCCGAAAGTGTGAGTGGGGAGGAGGAGGTGTAGTAGATGTCATTTCCTTCATTCCGACTTGCACTATTGCCCGTGATGTTTCCAGCAGATAGAGCAAAACTGCCGTAGTTATACACCCCGCCACCGTAGCTGTTGCTGATGTTGTTTTTTATCGCTCCACCGCTCATAATGAGACTACCGTAGTTTCTCACTCCTCCACCAGCGGCTTTAGTGCTGTTGTTTTGTAGGATGGCACCGGCAAGTAATGTAAGTGTACCGTTGTTATAAACAATACCTCCATGTGCCGTTACATCACTTTTGTTGCCGTCTAAGATAATGTTTTCCAGTTCTAAACTAGAGCCGGAAGGTAAATAAAACATAGCTCCGTTATCTGCGTTTGTACCTGTAAAATTCGCTCCGCGGATGATTTTTCCGCCGCTAAGACGAATGTGACGTTTTTGACTTGTGTTATTACTATTATGTAAATATATAACTTTATTCAAAACATAACCTTCGGCAGGGATGGTAATAAGAGTGGGTGCTTCGGCTGTGCTTGTGTAGGCGTCGTCAATTCCTTCTTGTAGGTCAAAAACACTGCTACGCTTTACCAGAATATTATAATCTTTCGTAACACCGTCCTGCGCTGTTACAGTTACTTTAAGTAGGTTTTCGCCAACCGATAGGGTTTTTCCTATATCACCGCTAAGGTTAGCAAACTCATTGTTTTTCTCTGCTAATATACTGATACTTGTTACGCTGTTGGCTACGTTTACGGTATAGTTGGTAATATCAGCACTAAATTCCGGTGATAATCTACCTTTATTAATAGACAAATTTTTCAGATTCGCATCGCTGCTTTCCGCACGTGTTGCTATGATGTTATAGT
>DAIOHI010000284.1:2801-4005 GCA_036744815.1 Paludibacteraceae bacterium | reverse complement strand
ATTATGGACGAAAGCCGAATGTTGAATCCGAATGATGATTTGAGCCTTCCTCGCGACAGTTATCAGGATTGCGTCAATTTCATTCTTGAAGATTTGGAAAAAGCTATATCTATGCTTCCTGTTACTACTGTTGAAACGGAATACGGACGAGCTACTAAGGGAGCTGCTTTGGCTTTGAAATCTAGAGTGTTGTTGTTTGCTGCTAGTCCTTTGTGGAAAAAAGAAATGGGAAATAAAAACCTATGGACGGAAGCAGCAGAAGCCGCAAAAGCTGTTATTGATTTGAAGGAAAACGGAGAGCTTATATATCAGCTTTACAATACCGGAAATGGAGCCGATGATTATGAAAATTTGTTTTTTATCCGAAAAGAGAGTGGAAACTCAGAAGTGATTTTTGCAAAACAAGCTCCTGCTGTTGGTTTTAATGCAGACGAAATTTATGTTTGGGCGCCTAAAGGCGGACAATTGGGAGGCGCGGGATCGGTGTGTCCTACACAAAATTTTGTTGATCTTTTCGAAAAGAAAGGAGTTGATGGAAAATATTATCCTATTACCGACAGTCGTTCAGGATATGATCCGCAAAATCCGTATAAAGATCTTGATCCTCGTTTTTACAAAACAGTTCTCTATAACGGATCTCAATGGCAAGGTGAAACATTGGATTTAACATACAATCCCAATCCTGATGACAGTGGAGATCATCGTAAGAACAAGGAATATACGCGGACAGGTTATTATGTAAGGAAATACCTTCCGGAGCCGGTAAAAAATCTTACTTCGGTAACCTCTTATCACAATTGGATTTATTTCCGATTGGCGGAAATGTATTTGAATTATGCTGAGGCTATTAACGAAGCTTCAGATACTCAGGAAGCTCGAAATCTAGCTGTAGAAGCGGTTAATAAAATCAGAAATCGCTCAGGACTTTCGTCATTATCTTTTCCTGCAAATTTGAATCAAACTCAGTTGAGAGAGCGCATTTGGAATGAAAGAGCAATTGAACTTTCTTTTGAAGAACATCGTTGGTGGGACGCTCGTCGTTGGCAAAAATCGGTAGATTGGTTTGGAGGTCCGATGTACGAAATGGAAATCACAAAAGAAGGTTCTACTCTGAAATATGAGAAAAAAGTTTTTTACAGTCGGGTTTTCATGTCCTATATGAATTTATATCCAATACCAATTAGTGAAATGAATAAAAATCCAT
>DAIOHI010000284.1:0-2777 GCA_036744815.1 Paludibacteraceae bacterium | reverse complement strand
GTAATAAAATTCGCACTATTCAATAATAAAGAATACTATGACACAAATGAAAAATGCATACAACAGCATAAAATTTATATTGCTTGTCTTTATGGGTATCATGATATTGCCCGTAGATGCACAAAGTTCTTCGGAAATGAAAATAAAAGGACAAGTGACAACTGACGGTAAATCCTTGTCTGACGTGTCCGTATCTGTAGAAGGCGAATTTTCATTTGCCTTTACAGATAAATCCGGAAATTTCGCGATTCGAAGCGAAGCTGGGAAAACCTTGCTTTTTACTCTTAATGGCTATCAAATAAAGAAACATTTACTATCTGTAGATGACTCATTGATACATATATCAATGATTAAAATGCAAGAAGAAAAACAATATCAGGTAGGTTATTCGCAAAGAAGAAAATCCTTGCTGACGGCTGCTATATCCGAAGTTTCGGGTGAAACATTGGCAAAAGTTCCTGTGGCTACAGTTAACGATGCGCTCGAAGGTCAAGTAACTGGTTTGACTGTGCAGCGAACATCTGGAAATGAGCCGGGTTGGAGTCTTTCCAATTACTATATCCGTGGTTTAGGTACTTTCGGAAGCGGACGCACGCCTCTGGTAGTCATCGATGGAGTAGAAAGAGATATAACACAGCTTGACGCGGAAGAGATAGAATCTTTTACCATACAAAAAGATGCAGCCGCCACCGCAAATTATGGTATGCGTGGAGCAAACGGCGTTATTTCTATTAAAACAAAAAGAGGTTTTGAAGGAAAGCCGGAAATCACATTTAAAGCGAATGTAGGATTTCAAACACCATCTCTTCTTCCCGAATACTTAGGATCTTCGGAATATGTTCGCTTCCGCAATATTGCATTAGCAAACGACGGACTTCCGGTTTCTACCGATCCGACAGCCGATCCATCTATGTACGATGGCAGTCAAAATCCTTACATCTATCCGAATACGGATTGGTACGAAGAATTTGTGAGAAAATCAGCTCCATTACAAATGTATCGCTTAGGAGTTACGGGTGGAAGCGATATTGTCAAATATTATCTGACACTCGGAGTTACGAACCAAAACGGTATTTATAATTACACGGATGAGAATAAAGCTTTCAGCACCAATCCTAATTATTCCCGTTACAATGTTCGGTCGAATGTCGATGTTAATTTGACTAAGGATTTAATGGTATCGCTTGATTTAGCAGGAAAGCTTGAAACCAAAAGAGTTCCACGTGTTTCGGCATCTAATATTTTTAGCGCTTTATCAAACCTTCCGCCCACTATGGCGATCAAAAACGAGGATGGTTCAATTGCCGGTACATCGGTATATCAGTACAATCCTTACGGTTATTTGGCTCGGAAAGGATTTGAAGATCAATATTCTCGCTATTTACAGGGAAATGTTTCGGCTGTACATAAATTGGATTTTTTAGTAAAAGGATTATCTGCTCAAGCGATGTTCGCCTTTGATACTTATAAAATGTATGGTCGTTATAAAGATCAGAATTACGCTGTTTATCAACGTAATTCTGACGGGACTTACACAAAATTCGGCGAAGATTCAGACTTGTCTCTTGAATATTCATCCAGCGATTTAGGTTACACTTTCCAAACTACTTTTACCGCGGGCTTGGATTATGCCAATACTTTTAGTGATGTTCATTATTTAGGATCTGATTTAAAATACTTGCAGTCCAGCTATGTTCAATCCGGTAATTATCCAAATAAGAAAGAACAGAACATTTTCGGGCATTTAACATATGCTTATGATAGTCGTTATGTCGCTGAATTTGCTTATGCGATCACAGGTTCTGAAAATTTTGTGAAAGAAAATCGTTATGGTTTTTTTCCTGTAGCTTCGGCTGCTTGGGTTATTTCTAAAGAAAATTTTATGCAGGATTTATCTTCTGTCGATTTTTTAAAGCTCAGAGCTTCTTACGGCTTATTAGGTAATTCGAATATCGGGATTGGAAGATTTCCGTTCTCCGGTCAATATTACATGGGTAACGGATATGTGTTTGGAGAAACGCCTTCGTCGTCAGATGGTTCGTACGAAGGACGCTTGAGAAACTTGAACATTACATACGAAAAATCCTTAAACGCTAATGTCGGATTGGATGTAGAAGTATTTGGAAAATTAGAAATGACTCTCGATCTTTTCCGTAATTACCGTTACGATATAATAACAACGCGAGAACTTGTTCTACCGTCTATCATAGGACAAAGTCTTCCTTACGAAAACGTCGGTTCTGTGTTGAACAGAGGTTTTGAATTAGCTTTAAAATATCACGATTCGTATGGAGATTTTTCATACTTCGCAAATGCGAATATATCTTTTGCGAAAAATAAGATTATCGACAAAGAAGAACCTGCTGGAATGGAGTCGTGGACTTATGCAGAGGGTTATTCCATTGATGTGCAACGCGGACTTGAAGCGGTTGGTTTCTTCAACACTCAGGACGATATCGAGGGTTGGGCAACATCTACTTACGGGTTAGCTGAAGTGGGCGATATAAAATACAAGGATCAAAATAAAGACGGATTTATTGATGATAATGATATTGTTCCTTTAAATTATTCGTCTATTCCAGAATGGAATTTTGGTTTAAATTTGGGAATGGCATATAAAAATTTCGATTTGAATGTGTTGTTTTCTGCTGTAGCAAACAGAACATTAATCATCTACAACAATGTATTTTTAGGAATGGCTGGGAATACCAATATTACTGCCACGGCTTACGATACTTGGCAGCAAGGTGTGAATGAAGCCACAGCAAAATATCCTC
>DAIOHI010000283.1:0-4007 GCA_036744815.1 Paludibacteraceae bacterium | reverse complement strand
AAATTATTCGTTGGCAAAATTTTATATTGAGCGTGCTTTGAGCAATATAAAAGAAGAAGAATCTTCGGCGGTTTTGCAAGATCATTACGGTGATATTTTGTGGAAACTTGGCGAAAGTGAAAAAGCTTTGATGGCATGGGAAAAAGCCTATGAAATCGGTGATAAAAGCGAAGAAATTAAACAGAAAATAAAAGAAGCTCAAAAAGAAGCAATTTCCGTAGAAGTGCAATCGGATGAAGCTACAAAATAATCCTTTTTTATGAAGTCAGGAAAAATAATATTTACGCTGTTATTATCAACCATCATTCTTTTCGGATGTAAGTCGAAAAAAATAGTGACAGAAAGTATCGTAAGTGCATCTAAAAACGAAACGGTTGTTTTAGTCGAGGCAGCCCAGCCGCATTATACAACGGCTAATATAAGTAAAATGGATATCAGTTTGCGAAGCGAGAAGAAAAATATTTCGTCGCCCGCAACTTGCCGTATTTATCGCGATTCGGTGATCCATTTATCCATTTTGCCTTTTATGGGAATTGAGGTTTTTCGTCTCGAGTTATCGAAAAACAAAGTGCTTGCGATTGATAAAATAAATGCCGTTTATTACGAAATGACATATGCGGAAATGGCTTCTTTGTTGGGATTTTCATTTAGCTTTTATGATATTCAGGCGGCTATTACCAATCAACTGTTTTGCATCGGTGAAAACGGACAGATAAAACAAGTGAAAGTTAGTTCGACTCACGGGTCAGAAAAGGAAATTCGTTTCGAAACGCCACATTTGACACAAAAAACAATTGTTGACAAGGAATATCTGATTCAGGAATTAGAATTGAAATCCAAAGAAGATAATGTCCGATTTGGCATTGAATACGACAACTTTCAGGCTGTAACGGGAATAAAATCGCCGCAAAAGCTAACGATTAAAATTGAAAAGGAAAAACAGTCGGCAGCTTGCGAATTTTCTGTTTCGAGAGTTGTTTTCGATAAAGAAATAAAAGTTTCACCGACATTTACCGAACGTTACACCAAAGCTTCGATCAACGAATTACTAAATTTATTTAACTAGAAGGTAAAAAAATAATGTTTTACCAATCCGAAGCGTTAATTTTGCAATTATAACGGATTTCTTTATATTTGTTCACCATGCGAATTTATCATCTTTATTGCTTTTTTATCGCATCGTTTTTGCTGATAGCGCTTTCTCCTATCCAAGCACAAACAAAAAAACAATTGGAAAACGAACGTAAAGCGATACTCAAGCAACTCGAAACTACCAATAAAATATTAAACGAAACTCAACAGTCGCAAAAAACATCGATGAATAAGCTGACTGTTTTAAACCGAAATATTCGTGAACGACAATCCTTGATAACGAACATCAACAAGGAAATATCAATATTGGATGTAGAGATAGAAAAAGTAAGTAACGAGAAGCAAAAACTCGAATTGCAGCTTGAGCTGTTGCGTAGCGATTATGCCAAATTGGTGCAGGAAGCTCATTTAAGCAGCAATAATTATTCGAAACTTATATTCCTATTGTCGGCTAAGAACTTTGATCAATCTTATCGACGTCTGCGTTATTTGCAGGAATATTCCAGTTACAGGAAAGAGCAAGCCGAAGAAATAGAACGAGTAAAAACAGGTATTGCGCTTAAAAACGATAGTCTGTTGTCTCATAAAAGCAACAGGATGCAAGTAGTGAGAGAGAAAGAATCTGAAGCGCAAAAACTGTCGAAAGATCAGGATAAGGAGAAAAAGCTTTATGGCAGTTTGCAGCAAAAAGAAAAACAATTGCGCAGCAAACAAAACGAGCAGCAGAAGAAAGCCGAAGCTCTCAATCAGCGCATTGAGAAATTGATTGCCGAAGAGATAAGAAAAGCCGAAGAAAAAAAGAGAAAATCGGAGGGGAAAGCGAAAGGCGATACGAAGACAGCTGCGGATACAAAGAAAGACACGAAGTCGGATGATCAAAAAAGCGTTTCGATTCTTACGAAAGAACAGCAGCTGCTTGCCGGAAGCTTTGAGAAAAACAGGGGACGCTTACCTTGGCCCAGCGAGAAAGGATTTGTTAGCGGACATTATGGCGTTCAGCCTCATCCGGTGTTGAAATATGTTACCACGAACAATAAGGGGATTTATATTCAAACACCTGAAAAAACCAATGCGAGAGCCGTTTTCGAGGGAGTGGTAACGCAGCGTTTTTCGATTCCGGGAAGCAACAACGCCGTTATTATCCAACACGGAAACTACAGAACTGTTTATGCCAACTTGACCACTATTTACGTGAAAGAAGGGCAGAAAGTAAATGCTAAAGATCTTATCGGACAGATTTATTCCGATAACGAAGACGACAACAAAACGGAGCTGTATTTTCAGATTTGGAAAGATAAAACCATTCTGAATCCCGAACTTTGGTTGGCGAAATAGATAAAAACGCCTCCCCAAATCTTTCCAAAGAAGAATTAAAAAAGATTTCTTTATAAACAATTCTATATGAATCTTGAAGTCTTGGAGTTTTGAAATTTTGAAATAATATATATGCAAGAAATAGTTAGTAATTACGACGATAGTAACATTATCACCCTCGAGGGTTTGGAGCACGTACGCCGCCGCCCGGGGATGTATATTGGTAAATTGGGCGACGGTACACATCGCGATGATGGTATTTACGTTCTTTTGAAAGAGGTTTTGGATAACTCTATCGACGAATTTCGTATGGGTTTCGGAAAGGCGATCGACATTTCGCTGAGCGAAGGAATTATGACTGTTCGCGACCATGGGCGCGGAATTCCGCTTGGTAAAATGGTGGAAGCCGTTTCGATTATGAATACGGGAGGAAAATACGACTCCAAAGCCTTTAAGAAATCTGTTGGGTTGAATGGTGTGGGAACGAAAGCGGTAAATGCTTTGTCGGCAAAATTTAGGGTACAAAGCTTCCGCGAAGGTTTGGAGCGGCGTGCCGAGTTTGAACAAGGGAAGTTGAAAAGCGACAGTGAAATTGTTAGTTCTACCGAAAAAACCTCCGGAACATTTATTTCCTTTGAACCGGATAATACGCTCTTCGAAAATTATTCCTACAAAGAAGAATACATCGAAACGATGTTGCGCAACTATGCTTACCTCAACACCGGATTGACGATCAACTTCAACGGGAAAAAATTCTTTTCGAAAAACGGATTGCTCGATTTGCTGAACGAGAATCTGACTTCTGATCCGCTTTATCCGATTGTTCACTTGAAAGACGAAGATATTGAAATCGCTTTCACGCATAGCGATCAATACGGCGAAGAGTATTATTCTTTCGTAAACGGGCAGCATACTACGCAAGGCGGTACGCATCAAAGCGCGTTTCGCGAAGCGGTAGCTCGTACTATCAAGGAATTTTACAATAAGAATATGGAAGTTGCCGATATCCGCAACGGAATTATTGCCGCAGTGGCTATCAGTGTGGAAGAACCCGTTTTCGAATCGCAGACAAAGACAAAGCTCGGTTCGCGCGATATGTCGAAAGACGGCGTTTCGGTCAATAAATTTATCTCTGATTTTTTGAAGAAAGAATTGGATAACTACCTGCACCGCAACAACGAAACGGCAAATATACTGCATCAGAAAATACAAGATTCGGAAAAAGAACGCAAAGCCATTGCCGGAGTTACCAAGCTGGCGCGCGAACGGGCTAAGAAAGTGAATCTGCACAACCGCAAATTGCGCGATTGCCGTTATCACTACAACGATACGCCGGTGAAAGACGAGGAGAAAAATAAGTTGATGGAGAACTCCTGCATCTTTATTACTGAGGGCGATTCGGCAAGCGGATCCATTACCAAAAGTCGCGACGTGAATACTCAAGCCGTGTTTAGCTTGCGCGGAAAGCCGCTTAATAGTTACGGATTGACAAAGAAAGTGGTTTACGAAAACGAAGAATTCAACCTGTTGCAAGCAGCCTTGAACATCGAGGAAGGAATCGAAGGATTGCGCTACAATAAAGTAATTGTCGCCACCGATGC
>DAIOHI010000282.1:0-4009 GCA_036744815.1 Paludibacteraceae bacterium | reverse complement strand
GACATAATAAGAACCATATCCACTTCTTTTATAAACGGTTCTAAAGACGCTACAGGAACATTTGGATTAATAGTTATTCCGGCTTTTGCTCCTGTTTGCTTGATGAGTTCGATGGTTTTGCGCGGATCTTCAACCGTTTCGTAGTGGAAAGTAATAATATCAGCTCCGGCTTGGCGGAAACGTTCGATGTATTTCTCGGGATTTACAATCATCAAATGAACGTCTATAACTTTTGCGCAATGCTTTTTTACCGCTTCCATCACAGGAAAACCGAAAGAGATATTTGGAACGAAAACTCCGTCCATCACATCAATATGCAGCCATTCGGCTTCGCTGCGATTGATCATTTCGCAAGCCGCTTGCAAATTGCCGAAATCAGCCGAAAGTAAGGATGGAGATATTATTCGATTCATAGCGTTTTGTACAAAAAATTCAATCAATGCAAATATAATCAAATATTGCTATTGTTTCGTTCGATTAGATTATGAATTTTCATCTTCTTCGTTTTCGTTATTTTTATATCGTCCGCTTGTAAATCGGCTGGCTTTTTTGCTGATAATAAGTGTTGAAGGGATGTATTCAAATTCTTTCGAATTCGCTTTTAAAACTTCTGTCCATGTAGGATAACTGATAAGCATAAAGCTATATCGCTGATAAATGTGCGAATGATTGCGATGCGCTTTTATTAATTTTACGGACTTCGGATAAAGTTCTTGCAAATCTTTGATTCCGGCAGCAATGCTTTCGCTTGTGTTTTGCAGATGATTTACATCATAAATATCAATGCTCACTTCATTGTTATTTCGCATCAAACGTCGAGCGTAACGCAGTAAAAACACATCTTCTACCGAAGAAATAAATATCAACGTATTGGTTATTTTTGTATAATTTCGATTGACAAATATCCCTACACTGCAATTGCTGTTTTCAACAAAATAATTGGTTTTATCCTTTACCAGCATGCTTGGATAGAAAACCGATCGATGTTTCAATATTTTGTTTATAAGTCGATTGAGCCATTTAATGTGAGCGAACCAATTACTTTCTTTAAACATTGGTTCTTCCGACAAAGAAATGCCTCCGCCAACAAGAAGAAAGTCGAAATTGTTTTCGTTTGCTGTGCGTGTAATGCAATACTCAATATTGTCGGTAACTTTATATTCCGTTTGGATTGGTATTTTCAATGTTTCGGCTTCTTTTTGTATTTCAGTAAAACTCTCAGTCGAAAATTGTTCTGCATACATTGGATTCACATTTGTACCAACCGTGCTGTGCAGAACCGTTACTTCCAAGCTGTTTTTTGCTCCGTCAAGTACTGTTTTAGAAAGATCGAGAAAGGCGCGGGCGTTAGCTCGACTTCCCAAAGCGACAAGAGTTTTAAAAATACCTTCAGAATGTTGACGATCAAGCTCTTCCTGAATGCGTTTCTCTGGGAAAATTTTATTGATAATAGATAATGATGGCGATGTCATAAAGGTAGTTACTAAAGCCATAATAACCATCATAGCAAAAATTTCGGGAGTTAAAACGCCCAAATCGTAACCAATATTAATTACCACAAGCTCCATCAAACCGCGAGTGTTCATTAATGCTCCGACCATCAAACTTTCTCTCCAACTTTGTCCTACGAACTTTCCGGAGGCAGCGCTTCCTACAAATTTACCGACAACGGCTACTAAAATAATCCATCCTGTTACCTGCCAAAGTTCGGGTTCGTTGATAAGACCAATTTTAGTTCGGAGTCCGGTATAAACAAAAAACAAAGGAAGCAGCAATACCAAAGCTACATCTTCAACCTTCCCAACAAAAACGTTGCGGAAATTTTTGTTTTCGGGCATAATAGCTCCAGCCATAAATGCGCCAAACAAAGCATGAATACCGATAATTTCTGTACTGAAAGCAGATACAAGCAAAGTAAGGAAAAAAATTGCCACAACCGATTTGTTCATGCTTTCATGCGAAGAATGGAGATTGCCGATTTTATTTAAAAATGGCTTGACAATTTTTATCATCACAAAAACATAGAGAACAGCAAAAAAGATGATGTAAAGAGCACTCAAAAACGAACCGGCTTTTACAATGGCGATAACAACGGCGAGCAAACACCATGCGGTGATATCGTCTGCCGCGGCGCATGTTATTATCAATGCTCCTAATTTTGTTCCGGTAAGACCTTTTTCCTGAACGATTCGCGCCAAAACAGGGAATGCCGTAATGCTCATGGATATTCCCATAAAGAGTCCGAATGAAGAAAACGGAATGCCATCGGGCGCATAGGAAGTGTAGAGAAAATAAGCAAGAATCATTCCCAACGTGAAAGGAAGGATGATGCTGGCATGGCTTATGACAATTGCTTCGTGCGCTGTTTTTTTGAGAATTTTCAAATCCAACTCCATCCCTACCACAAACATAAAGAGAATTAATCCGATATTACTCAATATCTTCAAATTTCCAAAAGAATGAGCAGGAAATAGAAATGCATAGAATTCTGGAAAAATTGCTCCGACAAGCGACGGACCTAATACAATACCGGCGATAATTTCACCAATAACAGCCGGCTGTCCTATTTTCTTAAAAGCCCATCCAAAAATTCGGGCAACCACAATGATGGTAATAATTTGAATAAGAATAATGGCTAATGGCTCTTGAAAATTCACATTGATCGTGCTAAGAAATTCGGACCACTGAGTTTTATCCGATTCGGGAAGGATAACGTTTTTTCCAGTTTCTAATTTATGCCCTAATACTGTGATCCAGTACATTAGTGCAGAAAAACCGCCTATGACGGTAATATAAAAGATTGTATTGCGGAATTTTTTCATGCAGTGAAAAATTGTCGTGTTTTTGGAAAATCATGACTAAATAAACATCATCCTGAAAAATAGGATAACTTTGCATGATTTTATTTGAATCTAAAAACAGAAGAAAATTAGCTCTTCGAAAACAAACAAAAGTAATGTTAAGAGCACTGTATATTTTTTCTGCAAAATTAAATTTATTTCATCAAAAAACAAAATCTATTATATTGATTAAAATATAGCTGTGTATAGTCGTTTTTGTTGTAATATCTTGAGATTTATGTTATTTTTGCCACAAATTAATTAATTAAAAATGGAAGTAAATATTGGTTTTTGGATCGGTTTTATTGTGTTTGTTGTAACGATGCTCTGTCTTGATCTTTTTGTGTTTCACAAAAAAGATGAAGCAATGAAAGTAAAGACTGCATTGAAATGGAGTGCTTTTTGGATCGGTTTAGCAGTGCTTTTTAACATCGGGATATATTTTGTTGTAGGACATTTGAATATATTCGGTTTGGAAGAGCAAGCAGCTTTACGATTAGGAAAAGAGAAAGCTCTCGAGTTTTTGACTGCTTATTTGATTGAAGAATCATTAAGTGTAGATAATTTATTCGTATTCATCATGATTTTCGGCTTTTTTAAGATAGAGCCAAAATTTCAACATCGAATACTTTTTTGGGGGATTATTGGAGCTATCGTAATGCGTGCGATATTTATCTTTGCCGGTGTAGCGATTATCACAAAATTCGCTTGGGTGATGTATATTTTCGGAGCTTTCCTTATTTATACAGGTATTCATATGTTGTTCGAAAAAGACGACGATAAGGATTTTGATCCCAATAAAAACATTCTCATTCGTTTGTTTCGTAAAATAATGCCGGTTACGGATGATATGTCTGTTCCTCATTTTTTTGTACGCAAGAACAATGTTCTTCATGCAACGCCTTTTTTCATCGCATTGTTGATAATTGAAGCTTCGGATTTGATTTTTGCGGTAGATTCTATTCCGGCAGTACTTTCTGTCTCGAAAGATACTTTTATCGTATATACGTCGAACATATTTGCCATATTGGGACTGCGTTCTTTGTATTTCGCATTGAGCGGCATTATGGATTATTTCTACTATCTGAAATACGCCTTGGCAGGAATTCTAACTTTTATCGGAGTAAAGATGTGTTTGAACGAATTGGCTTCGGAAATAGGATGGCACT
>DAIOHI010000281.1:983-4010 GCA_036744815.1 Paludibacteraceae bacterium | reverse complement strand
TGCTCCGGTCGACTGAAAATCTCATCAATAATTCCTTTATGATAAGCTTCTACTTCCGACAATTTCTCCAACGCCGCTTTACGATCGGCTTTCATAAAACTATCAAGCACAAGCTCCATGGCGTTGGTCGTTTTTCCCATCGCCGACACCACGATAAACAAATCGTCCTTTACTGTGGATACAATACGGATTATATTTTTTATTCCCTCTGCCGAGCGCACAGATGCTCCGCCAAATTTATATACTTTCATACAGAAAATGTGTGTTATATTTTAATAGAAACGCGTTGATAAAGAAACAAAGAAGAGCTTTATAAGCATTTAGAATGCAAAGATAGATGATTTTTGCAAGCTGGAAACAGGAATTTGAAGAAGTAGAAATACTGTTGATAAGTTTTGGGGAGAGGACAGAAAAAAACCGCATTGAATATGTTGAGAAAACTCCTGATGACAGGATTTGAGGCGTTGGTCTCCTTTGTAATCTGCCGTTCGCAATTGAATACCCCGAGGGGCGCAGCCCGCCATTAAAAACCAGACGTATCTCGAAAAATTGTAAGTGTTGAGTTTTCCAATCTCGAATCAATGCGGTTTATATCCTTATATTAACCTCTAAAAATCTACCACAAATATACATTCTATATTCGGGAATAGCAAGGCAAGTTCTGTTAAAAAGCAGTATTCTTTAGCAATGTTTTTACGAATAGAAAAAACGAAGTCTTAGTTTCGTCTTGACAATTAATCATTTATATAGAAAAAAGACATGAACTTATCAAATGTCAGAAAATGACTTTAACGCATTATTTATAACTGAACAAACAAATTCATTGTTTTTCCGTCAAATACTTCCAAAAGCGACGCGGCATATGCTGACGCTGCAATTTTGGATTCAAACGCTCTTTGATTGTCAGAGCCTTAAAGTAGTTCTTCCACAGTTCTTGAAACAGCTTCTCGTCGGCTGCCATTTGATCATCTTTCAACTTTCCTTCCAAAAAATCTTCATCCGAATCGAATGTAACTTCTTCTACCTTATTCAAATCGTAGTAATAGCCGTATTTACGCTTGGTATCATAAATCAACCAGCGTTGGTCGGAAAATCGATCGATAAAATGTTCAATGGTAAGAGGTAAGGCATTATAAATAGGCGCTACAGGTGCAAAGAAAATATCGTCGGCACTTTTCTGAAAACGGACGAACTGTATTACATGAAGCCGTTCGCTGCTCACTTTCTTTGCCAGTTGCATAATTTCCAAAACATCCGGATCGGAAAAGTTTGTTTCAATGGATTGCCTTGTATCAAAGGCTTTTCGGATATAACGAAATATCAGCTCATCGCTCTGTGCCACTTCCGACAACCATGTGTACATGAGCATATTGCAAGCGTTTTTCGACAGCTTCTTCGTCACTGCCGTCCAAACTCGCTGCGATTTTTCTGTTTCGCTAATAACAGAATGAATCTGCTCCACAAAAAGCGGTTCTACTTCATCCTTAGCCAACAAACGTTCAGGAAATTCCTTACGGCTGTAAGCGTCAAACACAGCCGTAAGCAAGCCTTCGAAAGTTTTATCGTAGCGAAATACGAGCATTTGATATTATAAAAATCTATTCCTGAATCATAAAACTTATCGGAAGGGTGGTCAAATATCTACTCCTTTATATGCTCGACTTTGATCTTTGTTTTTAGCGATTGAGCGACAAGATTACTCTCGTCCGAGTTCAATGCCAAGCTTACAACGGAAAACTTCTTCTCTGTATTTGCTTCTTCAATATTTGCTTTACGCGAAAGCAAGACATTTCCTTGTTCATCAACAAAATCAAAACTACAAGTATAAGCTCCCCGTTCAACGATTACAAAGTAAGCATCCAGCACATCGGAATCTTTTATTTTACCAAAGCGTTGCAAAACAATTCCTTCAACGAAATCGCTTTCATAAGAGATCGGATCATAATGTTCATCCAAGAGTCCACTTTCCAAGCTATCAATGGTCTGAACAAGCGTTCTTCCTGCAATAGATGCTACATATTCAGCATGCTTATCTAATTGTTTATCGATACTTTTTCCTGCACCTTTCAACACGGCACCCAAGGCATCCGTCATTTTTTCCGAAGTCTCCTCCCCTCGTTCGGATAAAGATTCGCTAACTCCTTCTACAGCACTTATACTGATGTCAGTCGCTTTTTTTGCAACTTTACGCACGCAGCCTTCACAAGAAGTAAAAAAAAACATAAACATCGCGGCTCCCGCCAAAATAAACAGATCTATCTTTTTCATAATCAAAATTTAAATTAAAACAAATGCAATAATAACAATAAATAGCTTTACATACAAATGATGCTGAAGCTGCATTAGAAAATCTGAGAAAAAAAAACGTGAGCTTCAGGGAATTAACCTTGAGCTATCGCGTTGTTTATTTCTTCGATATAATTCAATAACTCATCGCGTCCGGCTTTATTTTCAGAAGATGTATAGAAGAGAGGAGGCAATTCTTCCCAACTTTCGAGAAGTTTAGTTTTATAATTTTCTGTGTTTTCCTTTGTTTTAGATGTCGATAGCTTATCCATTTTCGTAAAAACAATGGCAAAAGGAATTCCGTTTTCACCCAGCCATATCATGAAGTCCAAATCTATTTTTTGTGCTTCGAGGCGACTATCTACCAACAAAAACAAACATGTAAGCTGCTCACGATTCGATATATAGCTTTCGATAATGCCTTTCAATTTGTCGCGCATTGTTTTTCCCGTGCTTGCATATCCATAGCCGGGTAAATCCACCAAATGCCATTCATCATTTATCAGAAAATGATTGATCAACAAGGTTTTCCCCGGTTTCGACGAAGTCATTGCCAAGCCTTTACGATTGCACAACATATTGATTAAAGAGGATTTACCAACATTAGAACGACCGATAAAAGCATATTCGGGAATACCTGTATCGGGACATTTGCGGTAATCGGTGTTGCTTATAACGAATTCGGCTGATTTTATTTCCATGATTTTTTATTCTTTTTTTTATGAATTCAAAGGTATAAAA
>DAIOHI010000281.1:0-973 GCA_036744815.1 Paludibacteraceae bacterium | reverse complement strand
CCGAAAAAACAGCATTGCTCTGTTGTAGGTGCAGCTAAAGGAGGTGGACTGTGTTGTTAATTCTTCTATCTGTAGCCAAAAATCTGAGCCATTTTTGCTATCTGTCGTTGCTTTCTTTAGCTACGCGTTCCAGCACTGAGCAGAGCTTTTATCTTGCTCAAGGTGTATTGCGCTTTTTTAGCGGGGTCTTTTTTGTAAACTATTTTCCCTGCTTTGCATACTTCGCTTATATAGCGGTAAAGCTCGTCGTAATGCACACGGTCGTCGTTGCTTGCCTTTGTGCGCTGCAAGAGCATGTCGTTCTGTTGCAGATTCATGGCTTCGGCATCGTTTATCATTGTGCTGAGCTGGCTAAGGAAGTCGTCGGGCATATTCTTAGCCAAAAGGCTTTCGCTGTTCGAAGCATAAATTAGGACTTCTTTTCCCGATCTAACTCCGCCTTCCACATTTCGTTTGCGGAAGGCAGTGGAGGCTTCTTGCGACTTTTTACAGTCGAGATTTTCAAATTCCAAATACGAAGATAAAACTTGCAGTCTGTCTGCTGTTTCGTCGCATTTGGCGTACAAGGCTTTGGTTAGAGTGGTTTGCTCTTTGAGTCTCAGATAATGAGACGATTCGAGCGTTTTCACCTTATCCAATGCCTGCTCAAAATCGTTACGATAGTCTTCATTCATCGATTTGTAAAATTTCAGAAAGTCGGGCTGATCGTTGCTGAAATTATTCAGGACTATTTCTCCTATCGGAACATAGTCTTCGTTTTTCAATCTTATACTCATAATTTTACGTTTTTAATAATGATAAAAACAAATTTGTAATTACAACTAACAGATAGCAAAAACGGTTTGGCTCAGATTAAAGATAGTTTTTTGCTTTTTTGTTTTATTTGATAGGGTGCATCAGGCACTTCGCTTGGCGCATCCGCTACTTTGCTTGGCGCATCGGATACTTTGCTTGGTGCATCAGCTACTTTGCT
>DAIOHI010000280.1:0-4013 GCA_036744815.1 Paludibacteraceae bacterium | reverse complement strand
CAAGCTTTCCGTAGCTCTACAGAGAGGTCAAACCAAATGTGCAAGCTTTCCGTTGCACTACAGAGAAGTCAAACAAGATGTGCAAGCTTTCCGTTGCACTACAGAGAGGACAAACCAAATGTGCAAGCTTTCCGTTGCACAACAGAGAGGTCAAACCAAATGTGCAAGCATTCCGTAGTCCTACAGAGAGGACAAACAAGATGTGCAAGCATTCCGTAGCACTACGGAGAAGAAAAGCAGCAACAAGCTTAGTTAAAGTGCTTGCCGAAATATTAAACAGGTCTGTGAGCTTAATCTTCTACAGGAGGAATATCATTGCTGCTAACCTTTCCTCCCGCGTCATAGAGATATACATCCATGATGGCAGTTTCGGTAATCGCGGCAATTTCGTAATCGGCAAGCGTGCCTTTCATGCCTTCTATAAGGCTTTCGCAAGCTTCTTTCAAGGTACTTGCTTGTACATACATGGCAACTGCAGTTCGTTTTTCCACACCTTTTTCCTCATCAAGCGAAACGAAATTCACCTTGCAACGATACCATTTATCGGCATTTTCGTTAGGGAACATTTCGCTTATTTTCATCCGACGGATATTAGCAACGGTAAATTCTCCGCTGATAAAAGGCTTCATCTCTTCAATAATACGCTCCTCAGCTTCGGTAAACGACAATGCATCCACTAAATAAGCCTCGCTCGACGTTACAATTTTACCTTCTTCTACCGTTTTTTCGTATTTCACTTTACATTCGAACCAATTGCGCATGATATATATTTTTTATGATTTTACTTCTTTTTTAGAGCTTGCAAATATACAAATTTTCAAGCTTTCATCACCTGCATTTCGCAACGTTTACAATCAAAAAACAACTTGAAACTTTCATTCTTATGTTTCAAAAAAAGCGGTTCTTTAAAATCAGATTTTGCTCCCGTCTTCGGGCAATAGCCCATTTCGTACTTTATACAATGCTTGCAAAACATCAAAGGAACGCCTTCTTCGGCTTTCACTTCGAAACCCGGCAAGAGACTTTTCACAGCACTTTTCTGATAAAACAGCTTTGCTTTTTCATTCGTCACATTGCCTCTGTAATTCAGTTCCGAATCAGGAAAAACAGCCTCCTCCCGCATCTTTCTTTCCTGACGTTTATAAGCCTCGCCCCGTTCGGCATCCAAGACTTCGACAGCTTCTCTACGCCATTGATTCAACTGTGACGAAGGAATAAACCAAGGCGAGGACAAATGAAGATTTATCGTCTCGGCAGAATATATAGTATTTCCTAATTTAGAAAGCTGCTGAATAATATTATTTTCCGCCGCTTCCGCTTTCTGAGCCGGAAGTTTTTCGGTATCCACATTCAATCGAATGCTAATGCCATCTTCATCTTTCAAGTGAAGACAAAATCCGGTCGGCGTTTCGGAAAAATCAATTTGCAAAGCGATTTTCCGTTCCGAAGTTTTTCCTTCAAGCATCTTTTCGAAAGCTCTATCTTGATTCCGAAATAAAGCCGTTCCAAGTTTTAAATCGAGCATATTTGCCGGAAATATATTCTTCCCTTCCGCCCTATTCACCCTAAATCCGGATAATTCTCCCTGCGGAGTAAAATAAGAAATTCCATCACCATTCTCAATCGTCTGCTCACTCGAAATTTCGATAAAGTTCCGCCCAACATGGCTTACTCTTCCTATCTCCTCTCCTATCGACTTAGGCGTTTCGGGTTGTATAATATCCGATTTACGTCCATGAAAAAAATAATCAATTCCTCCGCGACGAAAAGTTTTTTCAGGATTAGCCTCAAAGAAAAATAAGGTTTTACCCGACGAAGCCTTTTTGTAATCGCTCTCCTTTTCTAAAATAGCGTCCAACTTCCGACGATAATACGCCGTCACATTTTTCACATAATTAATATCCTTCAGCCGCCCCTCTATTTTAAAGGACGAAACACCCGCCTCCATCATTTCGAATAAAGAATCGGACAGATCCAAATCCTTTAAAGAGAGAAGATGCTTATTTTTTAAAATGATTTTTCCATCCGCATCTTCCAAGTCGTAAGGCAATCGACAGTATTGAGCGCACTCGCCCCGATTGGCACTCCGTCCGCACATTGCCTGACTGATGTAACACTGTCCGCTATAACTTACGCAAAGCGCACCATGAACAAAAGCTTCCAATTCCACATCAGTTTGCGCATGAATTTCACGAATCTGTGTCAACGATAATTCACGTGCCAAAACCACGCGTGAAAAACCAACCTGCTGCAAAAAACGGACTTTCTCTACCGTCCGATTATCGGTCTGCGTGCTGGCGTGTAATGCTATCGGAGGCAAATTCATTTCGAGCAATCCCATATCCTGAATAATAAGCGCATCGGCTCCGGCATCGTACAACTGCCAAGCCAGCTTTTCGGCTTCATTCAATTCTGCATCGCTGAGTATGGTATTCAACGCAATTAAAACCTTCGAACGAAAGCGATGCGCATAACGACAGAGTTCTTCTATATCGGCAAGCGAATTTCCCGCAGCCGAACGAGCCCCAAAACGAGGCGCACCAATATATACGGCATCAGCACCATGATTAATGGCAGCCATACCGCAATCAAGATTTTTAGCAGGAGCAAGAAGTTCGACAATGTGCATAAAACCTAATTACAATTAATTATATCCGCAGAATCTATACATCATCTATATACCGAGCGATATACAACCTATATACTGAATTGTACACTGACTGTATATCGGGTGATACATAAGCTGTATACTGAACGGTATATGCGAATCAGCTTGCAAAGATAAAGATTTATAAGGATTAGAAATCTAAATTCTAAGAGCTTAGAAATGTTAATTTACAATAGTATTGTTAAAATAAACAGATTATTAAAACATTAATTTTGTAAACACAGCGAATCTGCGTAATATTACATACTAAACACAAGCTCGATAAACAATAGCTTTCGCTGCATTGTTTATATAAAAAACGTTTCTAAAAACCATTCAAAAACAAACATGCTATGGCTACAAAAAAGAATTTCGTTTTAGACACAAACGTCATTCTTCATGACTACAAGTGTATCTTTAATTTTGAAGAAAACGACATTTTCATTCCAATTGTTGTCCTCGAAGAACTTGACCATTTTAAAAAAGGAAATGAACAGATTAATTTTAATGCGAGAGAATTTGCCCGCGAATTAGATCTGTTAGTGGACAACAAGATTTTCACAAACGGAGTTTCTCTTGGCGAAGGCAAGGGTAAACTGCATATACTTACCGGCAACGATTATCCCGAAATTATCTCCAAATCGTTTATGGAAAAAACCTTCGATCATCGCATCTTGGCAATGGTTTATAATTTAAAACACGAAAAAAAGTCCTCAAAAACACTTTTAGTTACTAAGGATATCAACTTGAGGATGAAAGCCCTTTCTTTAGGACTCGAAGCCGAAGATTATATAAACGATAAAGTTACTGATTTCGATATTTTCGAAAAAACTTACGATACATACGATAACATAGCTCCCGAGCTTATCGACCGAATGTATAGCAACGAAGGAGCAATCCCTCTTGACGAATTGAGCTTCCGTTTCGATGTTAATCCGAATGAATGCTTTGTTCTAAAAAGCAATAGAGCTAGCGTTTTGGCACGTTATTCTCCACAAACAAGTCAGGTTCATCGCGTGGATAAGGAACGATGCTTCGGTATCGAGCCGCGAAACGCGGAACAAACTTTTGCTCTTAATGTACTGATGGATGATGATGTCAAATTGGTAGCACTTACCGGAAAATCGGGAACAGGAAAAACATTATTGGCTTTGGCGGCGGCTCTTCAGAAATACGAGACTTACAAGCAAATTCTATTGGCTCGACCGATTGTTGCTTTAGCCAACCGCGATTTAGGCTTCCTTCCCGGCGACGAAAAGCAAAAAATCGCACCTTACATGCAGCCTTTATTCGACAACCTGAATGTGATAAAGCATAACTTCTCATATCAAGGAAAAGAAATTCGTATTTTGGATGAATTGCAGCG
>DAIOHI010000279.1:1128-4018 GCA_036744815.1 Paludibacteraceae bacterium | reverse complement strand
TTTAATAAAGCAAAAGATCTTGTTCAAAGTCAGAATGTGGTTTGTCTGCACCGAAAATCGCTAACAAGCACTACTCAGAATGGTTTAAAATTATCCCATTTAAAAAGCATTGAACTTGCTGTTCAAAGATTCTCTGAACTGATAAAAGTAAATGATAATAATTTGAGTCGTTATATTTATAAAAAGCAGATGCGAAATTTTTTTCGAGGCTCTGTATATAAATCTTTGGATTCAAGGCTATACTTAACAGAGACTCAAGAAATGTTGATGAAAATTTATCCGGATATAAAGCAAGTGTTGAAAATGAAACATAAAATAGTAGCTTATTTTTTTATTCGAAGTAAATTTAGACTAGCAAAAATTTTAAAGAAGGTATTGATCTTTTGAGATGTCCTTCCTTTTCAAACAAAAAAACTCGCCTATTCGGCGAGTTTATCTTCTAATAATTTTATTTTATCTTCCAGAAGGTTACATTCTTCCTTGAGTGTTTGAATCTTCTTTTCCATTTCTTTAATCAAGCCTCCACCTTTCTTCGACGAAGAGGTAAAGAAGCCGATATTATTTTCGTAAGTTGTAATTTCCGACTTCATGTGTTCGTAAGCACGGATCATTTTTTCGCGTTCACGATAGAGCTTGTTTTCGCCTTTGCTTGCCATATCTTCCAAATTCGAACGGAAAGTATCCAAACGACGATTAGAAGCGTCAATATTCAGTGCATCGAATTGTTGGTCGATAGCAGTACGATATTCTTTATAGATTTTATCTTTTTCTTTGAAGGGAACAAAACCGATTGCGTTCCATTGCGCTATTAATTCGCGTAGTTCTGCCAATGATTTATTTGTATCGTCTGTTTTTTGAAAAGCCTTTATCTGTTCAATGACTTCTTTCTTTTTCGTTAAATTGTCCAATTCTTCACTTCGTTGGCTCGAAGTGTTTTTGTTTTTTTGCTCGAAGAAATAATCGCAAGCTGTGATAAAGCGTTTCCATAATTCATCGGAATGTCTTTTCGGAATAGGTCCGATCGTTTTCCATTCTTTTTGCAGCTGAATAAGTTTGTCGGTTGTTTCCTTCCAATCCGTACTATCTTTTAATGCTTCTGCTTTTTCGCATAAAACACGTTTCTTTTCCAAGTTTTCTGTTAAATCCTTTTTCACATCTTTGAAAAAAGTTGTTTTAGCAGTGAAAAAGGTATCACAAGCTGTCCGATATCGATCGTATACTTTTTGATTGCTTTTGCGCGGAGCAAAGCCGATCGTACGCCATTCGGCTTGCAGAGCCATTACTTTTCCCGAAGCTTCTTCCCATGCTTTGAATGAGGCTAAGTCTTTATATTCAACAGCTTCTATCTTTTCGCAAAGAGCTATTTTTGCTTCCAAATTTTCATCTTCCGACTTTCGGAGATCATCAAAAAATTCTTGATGTTTTTTATTGATAGTTGTAGAGGCGTCTTTAAATCGTGTCCAAATATCTTCGCGTAAATCTCTGGCAACAGGACCGATTTCGCGCCACTCGTCGTGCAATTGCTGCAATTGACGAAAAGCCGACACTACATCCGACTCGGCATCCAAACGTTCAGCCGCTTCACAAAGCAAAGTTTTGGCTTCCAAATTCTTTCTGAAATCGTATTCGCGCAGTTCGTTATTTATTTTTACCAAATCCCAAAATTGCTCTTGGAACATATTGTATTGCTTCCACAAATCAGAAACGTCCTTTTGAGGTACTTGTCCGATACTGTTCCATTTTTGTTGTAAGTCTTTGAACTCTTTTATGTTGGAAGAAACGTCGTCATTGCTTTCGGTCAATTTTTTCATCTGTTCCAAGATGTGTTTCTTCTGCAATAAATTATTCTCTTTTTCTTGCTCTATTTGGGCTATGTATGTCGCTCTTTTACTACGGTATTGGTTAAGCAAGTTTTTTAGTTGGTCTTCCAATTCATCCTTTTTAGGAATAAATTCGGTTTCGTCGCCATCCTCAATGCTTTTAGCTTTTAGTATTTCGTTTTCGGCTTTCAGGCTTTTATAGAACAAATGTTTTATGTTTTCCACTTCATCTTTCACTTCGTTCACATCCATTTCTACCAAAGTTTTCAGCTTTTCAATCAACTCTTCCCTCGACAATGGCTGTTGAGTAGCTGCTTCTGCAGCACTTTCGTCTTTGTCTTCGCTTGCTGCTAATTCTACAACTTCTTCCGGCAATGGAGTTTCCGTTGTCGAATCTGTGTTTCCCTCAGCCCCTTCTTCGATGATGGGTTCTTGTTGTAATGTGTTGTCCAAACTTCCTTCGGCAGGAGTCAATTCAGTGTCCTTGTTTTCAAGTGGGTTCATTTTCAGATGTTTTTTAATTTGCAAGAGGCAATAAGCTTCAATAAATTATTACCGTTTACATTGAGGTTGTTTTTATGTGTTTTGTTCTGGATAAATATCTTGATAAATTGAATTTTTTATTAATATTTACATACAAAATTATAAGTTTTTTTTAATTATTCCTATTTATATTAAAAAAATACCAATTTAACAGTTTACATCGAATGCTATCACAAGAAAAAATCGTTTTCAAATATAGTTTTTGCCTGATCTTTGGTAGTTGAATTTAAAAATATTTTGCACACAAAGGATGAAACCATGCAGTTTTCTATATTCTTTTTTGAAAAATATACTATCTTTGCTTCAATTTTATTGTTCATCAAAAATTAAAATAAGGAAAACATGAAGTTATTGGAAGGAAAAGTCGCTATCGTAACCGGAGCGGCTCGCGGAATAGGTAAGGCTATTGCCCTCAAATTAGCAAGCGAAGGTGCTTCAATTGCTTTTACCGATTTAAATATCGACGAAAACGCGTTGGCTACAGAAAAAGAAATCGCGGTTTTCGGTGTAAAGGCAAAAGGATATGC
>DAIOHI010000279.1:0-1118 GCA_036744815.1 Paludibacteraceae bacterium | reverse complement strand
TAATTACGCAATATCGAGTAGAGAATGGTCTATTTCAAGCCGAGAGAAGATGCTGACCGACTTTAAAGCAGCTGCCGAGGCCAATCCTGATCCAAATAATCCATTATGGAAAACGGTAGAGGCTACAGAAAAAGAAATTGCGGCTTTCGGTGTAAAGGCAAAAGGATATGCTTCAAATGCGGCTTTGTTCGACGAAACTCATCAGGTTGTTGAAGAAATTCACAAAGATTTTGGTCATATTGATATTTTAGTAAATAATGCCGGAATAACAAAAGACGGATTGATGATGCGCATGTCGGAACTGCAATGGGATGCGGTTATTAATGTAAATCTCAAATCGGCTTTCAACTTTATACATGCTTGTACGCCTATTATGTTGAAACAACGTTCGGGAAGCATTATCAATATGAGTTCTGTTGTTGGAGTTTCGGGTAATGCCGGACAGGCTAATTATTCCGCATCGAAAGCAGGAATGATCGGTTTGGCAAAATCGGTTGCAAAAGAACTTGGTTCACGCGGAATTCGTGCAAATGCTATTGCTCCCGGATTTATCGAAACAGAAATGACTCACGCACTTACTGACGAACAACGTTCGAAATGGAACGAAACCATTCCTTTGCATCGTGGAGGAAGTCCGGAGGAAGTTGCAAAAGTAACTTTGTTTCTTGCATCCGATTTGTCGAGCTATGTGAGCGGTCAGGTAATCAATGTTTGTGGTGGAATGAACACTTGATTTTGATTGAAAAAATATTCAACAAAATGTCAGCATTGTCGAAAAAGGCAATGCTGATTTTGTTTTCAGGGGAGACTTTCGAGCGAACAGTGACAATTATAGAGATAATTGATATTTCTCATGTGTTTTTTCTTTGTCGCGTTGAATTTGTATCGAATTCCTACTAATGCGACAAGTGCACTGTTTTTCAATAATTCTTCGGTGGGTAATCCTCCAATGTCGTTTTGTAGATAATATCTTGCTTGTCCTTCGGCTATTATCGACAGAGAACGTGAAATATTATACTCAAAACTCAATCCGGCTACAATTAACGGAGATAAATCGCTCTTTGAAGAATGTATTTCGATCGCTGAACTTGTGTTATTATCAACAACTATATCATAGA
>DAIOHI010000278.1:0-4022 GCA_036744815.1 Paludibacteraceae bacterium | reverse complement strand
GTATTTTTGTTGTATTAGTGCAATTACATAAATCTTTGGTATCATTATTGTGATGCATCAAAGCTTTGGGTATTTTAAGTTGACTTCGTAGCTCAGTTGGTAGAGCAACAGACTCTTAATCTGTGGGTCGTGGGTTCGACCCCCACCGGGGTTACTTAATAAGATATTATTGACTATTTAACAAAAAAGTTTAATTAAAAAAAAAGAAAATCATGAAACTGAGAAACATTTTAGCAGTATCAGTACTAAGCGTTGCTTTAGTACTATCGGGATGTAGTTCGTTGAACAACACCGCAAAAGGCGGTCTTATTGGTTCGGGAGCCGGAGCTGCTCTTGGAGCTGGTATTGGAGCTTTAATTGGTAAAGACGGTAAAAGTACTGCTATCGGTGCTGCTATCGGAACAGCCGTAGGAGCTACGACAGGAGCTATTATTGGAAAACAAATGGACAAAGCAGCAGAAAAAGCAGCTGCAATTGAAGGCGCTAAAGTTGAAGGCTTCACCGATGCCAACAACCTACAAGCTGTTCGTGTTACTTTTGATTCCGGAATTTTATTCGAAACTAACAAAAGCACTTTGAACGCTGCTTCAAAAGAATCCTTGACAAAGTTTTCGAAAATTTTGATTGACAATCCAACAATGGACGTTTCTATCTATGGTCATACCGACAACACGGGTTCATTGGCTGTTAACCAAAAACTTTCGAAAGAACGCGCGCAATCCGTAGCTACTTTCTTAATTTCGAAAGGAGTTACTTCTACTCAAATCAAAGACATCATCGGTAAAGATTACTCTGATCCTGTTGCCGACAACTCAACCGTAGCCGGAAGAGCTGCAAATCGTCGCGTAGAAGTTTATTTGTATGCTAGCGAGCAAATGGTAAAAGATGCTGAAGCTGCTGCTGCAAAATAATTTTCAGCTTACATTTAATGTATTATGATAAAAAGGGATAGTAAATTACTATCCCTTTTTTTATTGATTTATATTAAAGTCGGTTTTTACATAAAAACATAGCATAGAAGATACTAAACATTAGTCGGCAATATTGATTTTTCAATATAGAATCTTTATCTTTGTCTATATCTCAAACTGAAAAATCATTAAACTTTAAGCGAGAGACATCGTTGTTTTTATGAAGAAGCTGATCATTTTTTTAAATCTATTTATTGTATTTCAAAGTTTCGGACAAAAGTTAGAATACGCTTCGCCCGAAACATTGCAGATGAATACAGATCAGTTTCGTTATGCAGATGAAGCTATCCGGCAGGCAATTGAAAACGGCGATATTCCGGGTGCTGTGTTAACCGTTGTTTATCAAAATAAAATTGTGTACAATAAAGCTTTTGGCAACAAGCAAATTTATCCAACAAAAGTCGCGATGGAAGTCAACAGCGTTTTCGACTTAGCTTCTCTTACAAAGCCTATTTCTACAGCTACATCCATATTTATTTTAATTGAGCGAGGCAAAATTTGCCTGACGGATAAAGTCAGCAGACACATTCCGGATTTTAGTGATGATATTCGAATCATCGATTTATTAACGCACACATCCGGACTTCCAGCCTATCCTCCCGTAGATTCCTTGCAGAAAGAATTAGATGAAAACCCGAGAATTTTGATTGATTACCTTGCTAATTGCAAACGAAAATTCAAGCCTAAAACAGGATTTCAATATAGTTGCCTCAATTACGTAGTCTTGCAGAAAATCATTGAATCTGTAAGTGGACAAAATCTTCGCGATTTTGCCAAAGAGAATATATTTGATATCTTAGGAATGGAGAATACCGATTATTGTCCAAGCGGAGAGTTGTTAAAAAAAACAGCTCCAACAGAACGACAAGCTGATAAAAGTATTTTATGTGCTATAGTTCACGATCCTTTAGCCCGTATTCTTGCTAATGGAATTTCGGGAAATGCCGGATTGTTTTCCAACACGGAGGATTTAGCTGTTTTTTCTACTGCGTTGTTAAATGGCGGTATTTATGATGGAAAACGAATTCTAAGTTCACAATCGGTGAAAATAATGACGAGTGTTCCGTATGACATTTTTTCTTATGGAAGAACGCCAGGTTGGGATTCTCATTCGGTCTATGCAAGTAATCAGGGAGATTTATTAAGTCCCCAAACATACGGACATACCGGCTACACAGGAACATCGCTTGTAATTGATCCGGACAATAAGCTTGCAATTATTCTATTAACAAATCGGGTGCATCCTGAGGACAAGACTTCAGTAACACGGCTAAGATCTGTGATAGCAAATATTGTTGCAGCTTCAATTCCGAGTATTTAAAGGATAGATCAAAACTGTAATTTTAATCTACAAGCCTTAAATAAAAAACGAATGTGAAGTCTCTATGAATTTCATCTCTTAAAACCTATGGTATAAGCATAAATTGTCTCTTTCAATCGGCACTCATTTTCAGCAAGAAACAAAACCTAATTATCGAAAAATAGATTAAAAACAACGAATATCTTGTTTTTTTTTTGAAAAGCCTTGTATATTTCAAATCTGTTTATAATTTTGTTTATTAAACATATTAATCGTAGCACAAAAAATATTATGTGAAAACTATTGATTTAAATTTTTAATTCAATAATAAGTATTATTTTCGTGCTCTTTTTTAGAAAGCCCCTATGGCAAAACAAGTAGAATTATCATCTGAACTGAAAAAACATTTTGGTTTCGACACCTTTAAAGGTAATCAGGAAACCATTATTCGAAGCGTACTGGAAGGCAAAGATGTTTTCGTATTGATGCCTACCGGTGGAGGTAAATCTCTCTGTTATCAACTTCCGTCGTTACTGATGGAAGGTACAGCTATTATCGTTTCTCCATTAATAGCGTTAATGAAGAATCAGGTTGATGCCATGCGTAATTTCAGCGAAGAAGACGGCGTTGCTCACTTTCTTAATTCGTCCTTGACGCGCCAGGCTATTGAAGCTGTCAAAAGTGACATTGTTTCGGGTAAAACAAAATTATTGTACGTTGCGCCCGAATCATTGACTAAAGAAGAAAATATTGAGTTTTTAAAACAAGTAAAAATTTCATTTTACGCTATCGACGAAGCTCACTGTATTTCGGAATGGGGACACGATTTCCGCCCGGAATACCGCCGCATACGTCCGATAGTGTCGGAAATAGGTGCTGCGCCCATCATCGCGCTCACAGCTACGGCTACGCCGAAGGTTCAGCACGACATACAAAAAAACTTGGGAATGTTGGAGGCTGTGGTTTATAAATCATCCTTCAACCGAGCCAATTTGTATTATGAAGTGCGCCAGAAAGCCAACGATGTTGATAAAGAGATTATCAAATACATTCGTTCGCAGGCAGGAAAATCAGGCATTGTATATTGCCTGAGCAGAAAAAAAGTAGAAGAGTTTGCAGCAACACTTCAAGTAAACGGAATTTCGGCATTGCCATATCATGCTGGCATGGATTCGGCTCTCCGTTCCGAAAATCAGGATAAATTTCTGATGGAAAAAGTAGAAGTGATTGTTGCCACCATCGCCTTTGGAATGGGAATCGACAAACCGGATGTGCGTTATGTAATTCATTACGATATGCCGAAAAGTTTGGAAGGTTACTACCAAGAAACCGGACGTAGCGGACGCGACGGAGGAGAAGGATGCTGCATCGCTTTTTATGCTTATAAGGATTTGGATAAACTTAAGAAATTTATGCAAGGCAAACCAGTTGCCGAGCAGGAAATAGGGAATCAATTATTATTAGAAACACAGGCTTATGCCGAATCTTCGGTGTGTCGCCGTAAATTATTATTACATTATTTTGGAGAAGATTATACGCAAGACAATTGCGGATCATGTGACAACTGTATGAAACCGAAAAAAACTGTTGAAGGACAAGAATTCTTGTCGTTAGTATTAGAAACTATTGTTGAGTTGAAGGAAAAATTCAAAGCAGAACATATTGTTGATATATTGAAAGGCAATGAAACTGCTGATATAAAATCATTTTTACACGACGACCTCGAAAACTTCGGGGCTGTTGTTGATGAA
>DAIOHI010000277.1:0-4025 GCA_036744815.1 Paludibacteraceae bacterium | reverse complement strand
TTAATGACTTATGTAAAGATACAAACGTCAAAAGGAGATGTTTGCATCGAAGATAAAATGGAAAAATACGAAATGTAATTTTATAATTTGTTTGTGTTTTCATGATTAACGCATCAATTGTTCTATATAATCATTCGCCTGAAGAATTGTCTTCTTTGATTCAAGCTTTACTGAAATCGAAACTTGTGTCTAAGCTGTTTCTTGTAGATAATTCTTCTAAAAGAACGGAGGAATTTGAATCTTTCGAAGTTGATTATATTTTTAACGGAAAAAACTTAGGATATGGAGCTGCTCACAATATCGCTATTCGTGAAACAATAGCTTCAGATATTGACTATCATTTGGTTCTGAATCCCGATATTGATTTACAAACCGATGTGTTAGAGAATATTGAAAGCTTTATGAATGATAATCCCGATATCGGATTATTGATGCCTAAGGTATTTTTTCCTAACGGAGAAATTCAATATCTTTGCAAATTATTACCTACCCCTTTCGATTTAATTTTTCGACGTTTTTTACCGAAAAAATGGACAAAAGCTAGAAGAGATTATTTCGAACTACGGAAATCGGGTTATTCCGCCACAATGGATGTTCCTTATCTGTCAGGCAGCTTTATGTTTATGCGTTCTGACGCTTTAAAAAAAGTAGGACTTTTTGATGAACGTTTTTTCTTGTATCCGGAAGACATTGACTTGAGTCGGCGTATTCATAAGCATTTTCGGACGGTTTTTTATCCTAAAGTTTCGATTATTCATAAACACGAACAAGCTTCATACAAAAACAATAAAATGTTGTTGGTGCACATAACGAATATGTCTAAGTATTTTTGTAAATGGGGATGGATATTCGATAGAGAAAGAAAAGAAATAAACAAACGTACGCTCGAACAATTGAATCTTAAAAATTAACACAAATATATGAATTTCAGCTTTTTAGAAATAGCCAGTGCTTTTATCGTACTTTTTGCGATTATCGATATTTTGGGTTCAATTCCCATTATTTTAGGTATAAAAAATCGGGGAGAAATTATTCAACCGCTGAAAACAACCACTGTTGCATTCGCAATTCTGATTTTGTTCCTGTTTTCAGGAGAAGGAATCTTGAAGCTTTTTGGCGTTGATATTCAATCTTTTGCTGTGGCAGGTTCGCTTATCATTTTTATTTTTGCAATAGAAATGATTTTAGACGTCGAAATATTTCGAAATAAAGGACCGAAAGGAGCTTCTTCCATCGTCCCTTTAGCTTTCCCTCTGATTGCCGGTCCGGCTTCTTTTACCACCTTGCTTTCGCTTCGTGCCGAATATGCCATTGAAAGCATTATTATCGCGCTAATTCTAAATTTAGTTTTTGTGTTTTTTGTATTGAAATCGACATCTAAAATTGAAAAATTCTTTGGTGAAGGCGGAATCTATATTATTCGTAAGTTTTTTGGAATCATACTTTTAGCTATATCCGTAAAACTATTTACGAGCAATATCAGCTTTTTAGTAAACTGAAATTGCCCGTAAATAATAATTTTTAATAGCCTAAGTTTATTTTATTTCTTTTAGCTCGGTTTCTAACTGTTTCAATAAGTTTTGCTGAACTTCGATATCTCTTTTCGCTTTGTCGATATCCAAATTCGCTTTATCTATTTCTTTTTGTGCCTTTTCGACATCTTTAGTTCGCTTTTTGATGTTTTTTTCCAATGCCGAAATTGCTGACGATGCATCTTTTATTTGCTTACTTTTTGCATCAACCTTAGTTGCAATAAAGCTCTTAAATATCTCTTGAGTATATTTTTCATCCAAGAAGGTTTTTAAATTAGACACCAAAAGCGCATCGGTAGAAGAAGACACATAATCGCTTCCAATTCCTTTCGAAACAAATACGTAAACAGCCGTGATCGGATTTTTTTTATCTTTGTTTAAAAGAACTGCTTTTGCGTAAAGATTAATGTATTCGGTACTTATTGTTGGAAATACCGTCTTCTCGTAAACCAGCGTTCTTCTTGATTTTTTACCCTTCAATCCTTCGTTTTTCAAAAGAGTGTCTAGAGTTTTTAATGCATCATTTACCGACGAATTTACTTTTACAGCTACACAGGGCGCATTGGTTTTGTCCCATTTTTCAGTAGTTTCATAAGCATTTTGCGCATTTGCAAATAACGCAAAAGCACTTATAAAAAATGTAAGTAAAAAAATCTTTTTCTTTTCCATAGAGTAGTCTTTTTTAATTAATATTTTAAAATTTTATCAAGCTAAGATATTGATTTTGTTTTATATATCTTTTGCTTTTTGCCTGTGTATATTATATAAACAAAAAATATGCCACTAATGTTTTATATTTTAATATAATTCATAATGATGGATAAAAAGGGCAAGAAAACCGAAGTAATTTTCAAAATATTAATTAAAAAAGATTTCTCTGTTTACTATTGATTTTAAAATCGAATTGTTGTTGCTAATAAAAAGTTTGTTCCGGCTTGCGGGAAATAACGTTTTTCGTTATATCGTTGATTATCGAGTATGTAAGTGTACCAATTATATCCATTGCTTTCATATTCTACATCGAACAAATTGTTTATCGCAAGTTGAAGACTTAATCCCTGCAGCTTTTTTACAGGAAAATGATATTTTAAAATCAAATTGTTTACGAAATAAGGATTTATAGCACGATCGTCACTCGATGTGTTGTCAATGTATTGTTTACCAACATAATTTGACTGAAGTAAACTTTCGAATGATTTGTAATTGAATTTTACAATGCTGTTGAAATTTAAATTTGGCGAATAAGCGATATCTGTACTTCCCAATTTAATTTCGCGCGATTCCAACCAATTCCAGTTGGCATCATAAACATCGACAAATTCCGAGAAGTTCGATATTTTATTTCGAGTCAAAGTCAAATTTCCATCCCATCGCAATTGTTCCGAAATTTTTACTCCACCCTGTAATTCAATTCCTTGTCGATAGCTGTCTTTGATATTTGTTGTAAGCGCTTCGCCGATTTCGCTCACCTTTCCCGTTAAAATTAACTGATCTTTGTATTGCATGTGATACAAATTTACAGCGAAACTCGCACGAGGAGAATGATAGCGATAGCCGATCTCGCTATCGTAAAGTCTTTCGCTTGTAGGGCGTTCGTTTTCTGAAGCATCGGTATAATTATTGCGATTCGGCTCCCTGTTAGCTATCGAAAACGACGCATAAACATCCTTGCGATTATTCATTTTATAACTCACGCCAATTTTGGGATTGAAAAAAGGATAAGTATGAGTTTGCGTAATATCACGCATTTTTGATTTATCCGAATCGTATTTATCATCCTCTCCTTCGATTTTATATTTAATGTAACGAAGTTGTAAATCAGCCGAAATAAATAGATTTTTTATTGTTTCTATGGTTGTTTTGGCATAAATATTAGCATCATCTTTTATTCCTTTGTTCCGATACCAATCATTCTCCGGATTAAAATCATCGGCAGGATTACGTACCCAAAGTATTTTCCCAAAGTGATTTCCGTCGTAGCGGTTGGCGCTTCCTCCTAATGACGCATCAATTCGATTGTTTTCATAATTTAATGCAAAAGTGAATCCATAAAAATCATTATCAAGCCATTTTTGACGAATTAAATCTGTTTCTTCACGTGTTACATTATTTTCAATTGCAGGAGTCAAACCATGTTCTATGTAATCGCGTTCGGTTTTATATTCTTCATAATAACCGATTCCATCGGTGTAATGTAAGGATACATTTAAATTGAGCGCTGAAGAAAATTTTTGATTCCAATGTAGTTGATAATGCGTTTGAGTATAATTATCGGTCTGATTATCGTAATAGCGAACGTTTCCTTCGTCATCAATGTATTCGCCCAAATCGTTATAACTTCGTTTGTAATTCAACGGATCTAAGCGTACCAAATCCAAATCAACGCCGTACCAAGCCAAATAAGTTCTTTCTTTTCCGCCGAATGTCAGAAGCTTTAAGGTTGTATTGTCGCCATAATAACCTGCTGATAGATAGTAAGATTTTAAATCGGCA
>DAIOHI010000276.1:0-4033 GCA_036744815.1 Paludibacteraceae bacterium | reverse complement strand
TTTTTCATGTAGCAATTTTTTTATAACTATATTCTTCCTTTTGTTCAATTCCCAGCATCATAATGGTTAATATCCCAAAAACAGGGCAGTATAACCTTGTGATATACATATCGAAAATTGATAAGAAGATATATAAAGAAACAATAAAAATAGTGAATAGCTTTCTACCTTTGTATGCCACAAAAGCGGGATATAGACAGATGAAAAGGAAAAGCACCAAGCCCAAAACTCCAAACTCCATTGTTGCTTGTAAATATTGGTTGTGACTATCCTGATATTTTTCATTTCTTTCTTTTTCGGATTCAATACTCTGCTGCCGGAATGACTCCGTTTGATACAGACTTAATTTCTCGTCAAATGCAACTTGAGCATCATTCATACCATGTCCCAACAAAGGACTCTCTTTTATAACTTCCCAAGCAGATTTCCATAAAAACGTACGCGCATCTTCTTTTATCGAATTTTCTTTCTGTATTCGTTTCTGGTTACTCGCTATTCCTATAAATAAAAGCGGCAAAATGAAAGCAAAAACAATTCCCACTTTTTTCCTTCTTGTGTAAAGTTCAATAAAAATAAAAGCAAGCAACAGCAATACTCCTGCCATAAATCCGGTTCGACCTTCACTTATTGATAACACTGACAATATTATTGTCAATGCGACAACAAAAAAAGCTAGTTTCCAATGCGAAAGGTTTTTCCAGTTATTTTTTAATATATACCAAATGCTGATAATTGAGATATTCAAATAAAGGTTAAGCTTCATATGGCTACCTATATACAGTATTCTTGTTTGTGTAAATAGCTCGGAAGGATCATCGCTTGTGATAAACTCATAAATACCAATTCTATAGAACAAAAGATAAAGGATAGAAATTATGGACGCCGATACAAAGGCATATAAAAAATACTTCAATTGATATAACCGATTTACTCCCAAAAAACCAATTATGGCAAAACCAATTAATGCAGACCGTCTTTCCAATAAAATCAACGTATATTCATTTGTCTTTTCAAATGGCATATAAATTATTGCCAATAGAAAGAACAACGCCATTGCTATGTAGTATCGTTTACTTCTATCAAAATAAAAGACTTTCCATTTCCTATCAGTAAATATTTCAATGGTATAAGAACCAAAAAAAATATAATACAATATTTGTATTAGTGGAGAAAATGGAAATAGTAGTCCAAAAGTCAGACAAAGTAATGATAATAAATTGATATAATTTACAATAACCGAAAGCCTCTGCTTCATATAAAAATAATAGAAAATTATTATTTATAAACTCTGATCCAATCTATCTCTATAAAACCGGTACTACCTTTTTGTTTTTCGGAAATAAAAGAATTGATGCCTACATACATATTTTCTTGCGGTACTTGATTACTTGTGCGGTACACTTCCAAATTATTTACAAACCAAATAAGTTCTTTGGTTGTCCATTTTAGTGTATAGATGTAAAATTGGGAAGGGTTGATTCCTGTGATATTGATTCCATCAACAACATTTTCATTGGCATTTCCTAAAGTAATTTGCTTTCCGTTGTAATGAAAAATATTTATGTGAGGAAGTTTATCGTCGCCACCAAGCCAAAAAGCATGATGGATATTTCCCGAACAACGTAATTTTACGCTAAAAATTCCTTCTTTTTGACGAAAGGCTTTTGCGGTATTCAATACATCTGAGGTAAAGTGGAATTCTTTTTCTAAAAATCCTTTCGTTGCATCCCAAGCACGAGCGATAGTTTTTTCGTTTTTTGTCGAAATTTTTAAAACACCATCTTCAACACCAGTGTTTTTACCAAAGCTATATGCTTGTTTTTCATTGGCAAAAGAATGTTGTCCTATCAAGTTAGAATTTTTATATTGGAAGCCAAACACCCAAAGAGATTTAGCCATTGTGTTATATTCAAATTCCTCGTTGAGCGTTTGAGTTAACGCACGATAATCTTTGAATGTCTCCGGATTTTGTTTGTTATAAAAAACAATATCTTGATTTTTAGCCAATTGATAATAGCGTTGTTCCTTAACATACTCTAGAGTAGAATACCAACGTTTGTCGTTCGACCAAAATTTATTAGCTTCTACAAACTTTGGATCGGAAACTGTCTTTTTCAGCTCTTCTAATTCTTTTATAATGTAAGAATCATGAAATCGAGCATAAGTTTTATAATCCTTCGATTTCTCAAATTGCTTAAGTTGTTGAAGCTTATCGGATTTTTGAACCGTTTCTTTGTCGCGCAATTGTTCGAAATTAGGACCAGCTTTAAATGTCAGATATTGTTTTAAGATATCTGATTTTACTACGCTGTAATAACGTTTTATATCGGGATTGGATTCTAATTTATGCAGTTTCTTGGTATTTCTATATTCTTCGGTGTCTTTATATTTCCGATTTTGCAACGTTTTTTTCTTTTCCTGAAATTGAGATGATTTCACAATAAGAGCTAATGCCTTATATTCTTCCAACTCTGCCGATTTTTCAACTTCATCATAACGATGCATTGCTTCCAGCAATTTCTTTTCATTAGCTTCAAATTTTGCCGTTGAAGCAAGGCTTCCAAATACTTTTTTCCAAAAAAGATTCATAAATAATTGTCTATTGCGTTCCTAATGTGTCAATTAACTCAATACAATGTTGTTTATCACAAGCTATATGTGCTTGATAATTTTCGGTTATCGGAATAAATTTTTCTTTACGCATTAGGTTTAGCTGCTCTAAAAACAAGTCATAAAAACCATCTTGATTCAGAATGATTAATGGCTTTTTGTGCTCTCCGACAATTCCCGAAGCTACAACATCAAGCATCTCATCGAGCGTGCCAAAACTTCCTGGTAAAACAATAAACAAATCAGCTTTCTCTTTCATTATCGCTTTTCGCTCGCCCATCGACGAAACTTCAATAAGCTCAGTCGGTAATTCACTCAACCGATTCATTCGGATGATGGCTTCTGCGATCACACCCACAATTGCTCCTTTTTCCTCCGCTGCACCTTGCGCAACGGCATCCATTAAGCCTCCCGTGGCTCCTCCATAAACAAGCCGATGCCCATTCTGGGCAATCCATCTACCTAAATCATAAGCTAGATGCTTATATTTATCATCAATGTAATTGCTTGAAGAACAGTAAACGGCAATGTTCATTAGTTTTATTTAGTATTTCAAATTTTTCATTTATCAATTTGCTTTTGCTAAATGAAAAACAATAAATCCTATGCGTCGATTTTCGCGTAAGTAGCATTTTCCTCAATAAATTGACGACGAGGTGCTACATCATCGCCCATCAGCATTGAGAATACATGATCCGCTGTTGCGGCATTTTCAATTGTAACTTGACGCAAAGTTCTATTTTCAGGATTCATTGTTGTTTCCCACAATTGAGTTTCGTTCATTTCTCCTAAACCTTTGTAACGCTGCGTATGAATGCCACCTTCGCTACCGCCACCGTATTTATCAATAAATGCCTGGCGTTGTTGATCGTCCCAACAATACTCTTCGATTTTTCCTTTTTTACACAAGTACAAAGGCGGAGTTGCAATATAAAGATAGCCTTGTTCAATCAACTCTTTCATGTGGCGGAAGAAAAATGTCATAATCAATGTAGCAATGTGGCTTCCGTCCACGTCGGCATCGGTCATGATTATAATTTTATGATAACGAAGCTTCGACATGTTGAGAGCTTTGCTATCATCTTCCGTACCTATAGTAACGCCTAAAGCTGTATATATATTGCGTATTTCTTCGCTTTCGAGTACTTTATGTTGCATGGCTTTTTCCACATTCAAAATTTTACCACGCAATGGAAGAATCGCCTGAAACTGACGACTACGTCCTTGTTTAGCTGTTCCACCTGCCGAATCCCCTTCGACAAGATAAAGTTCGCATTTCTCAGGATCTTTCTCCGAACAATCGGCTAATTTTCCGGGTAAACCTCCACCTGAAAGCGGCGACTTACGTTGTACCATTTCACGAGCTTTACGTGCTGCATGACGAGCTGTAGCTGCCAATATCACTTTCTCGACAATAGTACGA
>DAIOHI010000275.1:0-4042 GCA_036744815.1 Paludibacteraceae bacterium | reverse complement strand
TCTTTATGTTTTCGTTCACAATATCCATCACATCTTTTTGATATACAACTTTATGAATGTTCTCGAAAGTTTTCAATTTGTTTTCTATCATCTTTATGCTGTCGCTATTGGCGTATTGAGCATTTAGCTTCACTTCCAAAGATGCGCGAAGCGGGTTGTAGCCTAAAAATTCCTGCGGATCTTCACCCATCGATTTTACATGCTCGGCAAGAGCTTGTTCTTTCGAAATATAATCGACGGACTTAGCATAAGATGTGTTTTTCAAATAGCTTGCAATTCTTTCGGATTGTGCGTTTTCTATCTGGTCGCTAAGCACAATGGAGATGTTCAGGTTTTCTCTCATCTGCTTGCCCATGTCGCTTGCTATCAGAAACAAAGACCCAACCATTCCGATTAAAAATAACACGAGCGACATGCTTACGATTGCCGTTAGATGCATGTTGAAAAAAGTGCGTCTGCGTCCGCCTCCTATGTTTTTGCTTTTAGCCATTTATATAGTTTTGTATATGCGAAGTTTACCGAATTTATAAATCTTACTTGCTGCCTTTTTGCTTTCTCCAATAGAAAAATCCCGCCACGATAAAAGCAAGAATAAAGATAATTGAAGATGTCAATGCGATTATATTTCCGATTTTGTAGGATTGTGGTTCGAAACGGAATTCCAATTCGTAAGATCCTGCTTTAAGCGGCATAGCTCTCAATAAATAATTGGCTCGTACATAAGGAACTTTTGCTCCGTCAATATACGCGTTCCAGCCTTTGTCATAATATATTTCAGAGAATACAGCCGTTTGCTCCGTTGCGGATGATACTTGGTAGCGAAGTTTATTGGGTTGATATTCAAGAAGCGTAATGCTTGCCGCGCTATCGGGATTGGTAACCGGAATCAATTGATCTTTAAAAATCTTGTCGATAACCAATTCGTTTTTCGTGTCGATTTCTCCCGTAAGCGCCATTTCTTCATCGGCATTTTCGGCTATCCGAATGTTGTGAACAAACCACGCATTTCCATTAGCATAAGGATTAACCAAAGGAGCGAATTCCTTTTTGTAGATAACATATTTCATATTTAACATATTCAAAACACCCAAGTTTTGAAGAGTTTCTTCAATATTATTGCTTTGGAATGAGCTGGCTAATTCACGGATTTCGCCGTCAATCTGCATGTTGATCAGTTCTTGATAACGGCGCAATTTCGCTGCATGATATCCTCCGATGTTTTTATGGAAATTTGCCGGCGACGCATCGTTGAAAATATTTACACTCATATCAAGAACACGGTAGTAAGATTTATCTTCCAATACCATCAGGTCAGCTTTGCTCGGAAGCGTAGTTTGCTGATGTTTACGTGGGTTTTCAAAATTATCGTTATTCAAATAACGCTTTGTAACCGGCATCAAATCAATCAGCATCAAAAGACCGAAAAGCAGATAAACTACTTTTTCCTTCAAATAATTTTTTATATAAACAAATACAAGTGCCGCTGTTAATAAAATAAAAGCCAAAGAACGCCAAGCATCGGAACGAAGCATGGCTTCGCGGTCGAGCGGTAACGTTTCTTGCAAAAATGCATAATCGCCTTGGAATTGCTGTGCATCGGATGCTGCCGTGAAATCTCCGGCTATCGAAGGAATAAGCGCGAATATTAGTGCGATTCCACCGACTATCGCCGTACTTATCGTCAATGGACGAATTAGTTTTTGCTTGTCGGTTGCCGGGTCAAAAATCTTTTTCAACGCCAAAATCGCTATTAAAGCAACGCCAAATCCTGTTGCTACAAGAGTCATCGATACGGTACGGAATTTATTATACATCGGCACATAATCGATAAAAATATCGGTAAGCCACATAAAATTCCGTCCCCACGAGAGCATCAAGGTTAGAATAATCATCGGCACAACCCACCAAAGAACGCGCTTATCAACAATAAATAATCCGAGGACAAAAAGCAGGCAAACAATTGCTCCAAAATAAACAGGTCCCGAAGTAAATGGCTGTGTTCCCCAATAAAGCGGAAGTTGCATGCCATCCATTATTTTATCGACATTGGAGACTCCGAATGATTGTATCTTTTTTCCGGTTTCACTATCGGCACTTAACTTGATTCCGCTTGCTCCACCTTTGTAATTGGGAATAAGTATCGTCAGTGTTTCGTCGATTCCATAGCTCCATTGAGTGATGTAATCTTTATTCAATCCGTGTTGCGAGTTTTGCGTATCGGAAGTTAAACCGTTCGATTTTCCCCGCATCGTATATTGGCTGTATTCGTAAGTTGTTATCAGTGCTGTGGCATTCATTCCTATAGCTACAATCGCGGCAATAAGTAAAACAGTTGATGTCTTGAAAAAATCTGCCAATTTTTTATCTTTTATGCTGAATACAAGTTCGGCAATCGCGAAGAAAATCACTATAAACAATGTGTAATATAGAATTTGTATATGATTTGCTCGAATTGTCAGACTAAGGAATAGCGCGGTAAGCAATGCGCCAAGAAAACGTTTTCCTCTGAAAGCCATGAAAATGCTTCCGATAAGCGGCGCCATATAAGCTATTGTAATGGCTTTTGAATTGTGCCCTGCTGCTATGATGATGAAATTGTAAGAAGCAAAGGTAAAAGCAATTGAAGCTACTATCGACAACCATGGATTTAATCGAAATGTCAGGGCGCAAATATAAAAACACAACAAGTACAAAAACAGGAAAAAAGCAGGACGCGGTATCTGTGTCAATGCTTTTTCGATGATTTGTATGAAGTTGTATGGTTGTTCGGTAGAGATTTGATAAGTCGGCATTCCTCCGAACATGGAATTCGTCCAAAGTGTAACGTCGTCGTGCGTACTATTGTAATCCAATGTTTCTTTTGCCATATTTCCCCAGCTTTGTGTGTCGTGGGCAATAAGCACTTTTCCTTCGAACATAGCCGGAAAATAAAAAAACGAGATGCATAAAAAAATGATGACAGCAACAATGTGCGGGATAGACTTAGATACAAACGCTTTATTCATGTTTTGCCCTTTGTTTCTTCTTTGCCGATTGGAGTTTGCTACGACAAATTGAAATTTATTTTTATAATGATAAATATAAGCTTTCTCTTCCAAGAAAGCAGTTTTTGGGAAAATTCCTACAAAAATACATCATTTTTTTCAAAGCCTTATGCTTTCAAAGATTAAAAATTTAAAAACTACATGTGTATCAACAAACAATCCGAGCGATCGTCGTGTTATCTTACTTTAATATCTTTATAAAAGCAGATTAATTGACCGTTTTTATCCCTCATCTGCAAAGATAAGATTCTGTAATTAGCAAAATAATGCGTATTTTTGCCCATCGAAAAAATGGCTGTAAACAGCTTGTGATTATAATATGAATCCGGAACAAATTCAATCCATCCGTAACGATTTTCCAATCTTATCGGAAAAAGTATATAATAAAAATCTCGTTTATTTCGATAATGCCGCGACAACTCAAAAGCCGCGCAGCGTTGTCGAAAAAATCGCTTATGGCTATTATCATATCAATGCTAACATTCATCGCGGTGTACATTCATTGAGCCAGCAAGCTACCGAAGCTCACGAAAATGCCCGTTCGGCAGTTGCTTCGTTTTTGCATGCCGCTAAGCGTGAAGAAATTATTTTTACCCGTGGAGCAACGGAAGCGATTAATCTGGTTGCATTTTCTTTCGGCGAAGCTTTTTGCCGCGAAGGCGATGAGATTCTGATTTCGGCTATGGAGCATCATGCGAATATTGTGCCTTGGCAAATGCTTTGCGAACGGAAGAAAATGAAGTTGCGCGTTATCCCGATTTCCGATAAAGGGGAATTGAATATGGCAGCTTTCGATGAATTGCTGAACGACCGTACGCGGATAGTTGCTGTTGCGCATGTTTCCAATGTGCTGGGAAGTGTTAATCCTGTTGAGGAAATTATTCGTAAAGCTCATGCGCGTAATGTTCCGGTTTTGATTGATGGCGCGCAAGCCGTTGCTCATATTTCGGTGGATGTAACGGAACTTGATGCGGATTTTTACACTTTCTCTGCGCATA
>DAIOHI010000274.1:0-4070 GCA_036744815.1 Paludibacteraceae bacterium | reverse complement strand
CTCTCGACCGCTCGAACCTGGGATTGCTCAAAGTGGGCAGCAAGGTCAATTTGGAACGCAGCATGCGTATGAACGGACGATTGGACGGACATATCGTACAGGGGCATGTAGATCACACAGCTGTATGTAGCGAAATACGTGATGCCGACGGAAGCAAATACTTCCGCTTCGAATATGCTTTCGACAAAGAAATGGCTAAACGCGGTTATTTCACGGTAGATAAAGGTTCGGTAACCGTTAACGGCGTGAGCTTGACTGTGTGCAACCCAAGCGAGAACAGTTTCGAAGTAGCTATCATTCCATATACTTACGAATTTACCAACTTCCACCAATTAGAAATCGGTTCGGTTGTGAACATCGAATTCGACATTATAGGTAAATACGTCAGTCGATTGCAGGCGCTAAGCTAAAATCAACAAAATGATAAGAGAAGGGAGAGTATAAACTAATTAGTGATCAGTTTATACTCTCCCTTCCTAATTCTTTCCCAAATTAATCCGTATTTTTGTTTTTCTAATTCAACTTTCTTATCTATTTAGAAATATGAAGATATTGATTATTGAAGACGAAGAAGGTTTAAGAAATACGATAAAAACCTTTTTAGAACAAGAAAAATTCATTGTTGAATCAGCCGCTGATTACCACTCGGCATTGGATAAAATCGCGGCTTACGATTACGACTGCATTTTACTGGATATAATGCTGCCGGGCGGAAGTGGTTTGTCGATACTGAAAGAGATAAAAAAACTGCGCAAGCGCGATACTGTCCTTATTATTTCGGCAAAAGATTCTATCGACGACAAAGTGCTTGGTTTGGATTTGGGCGCCGACGACTATTTAGCCAAGCCCTTTCATCTGGCAGAACTCAATGCCCGTATAAAATCCAACATTCGTCGAAAAGACTCGAATGGAGATACGAGTATATTGGTGGAAAATCTTCATTTGTTTCCCGACGACAGAACAATAACCGTAAATGGAGAAGCCCTTGCGCTTAATCGAAAAGAATTCGATCTGCTGTATTATTTCGCATCAAATCCCGAGCGTTTAATCAGCAAAACAACTCTAGCCGAATCGGTATGGGGTGACAATATTGACCAAGCGGACAATCTTGACTTCGTTTATTCGCAAGTCAAAAATCTGCGAAGGAAACTAAGACAAGCGGCATCTATCATGAATATAAAAGCAGTTTACGGTTTCGGCTACAAGTTTGTTGTAGATGAAGAATAAACTATAGTTCGAACAAAAGCTACAATTTCGATGAAACTTCTGAATTACACCAGCAAAAAACTATCCATACTTCTACTCTTGGTTATCGGGATATGGGCAACCTTGTTTTATTTCAAAATAATTGACGAAATAACCGACGAGACCGATGACATGCTCGAAAGTTACCGCGAAATTATTATAAAAAACATACTTGAGAATCCGGAACTATTGACCGTAAAAAACAATAATATCTTCGACCGATATAAAATCCGTCCGTTGAACAATGACGAAGTGAAAAGCTACCGTGAAAAATGGTTCGACATAGAAGAACATTTCGAAATTGATGATGAAAACATTCCTATGCGGGTGTTTCAATCGGCATTTAGAGCAAGCGACGGCAGATTTTACGAATTAGAAGTAAAAACATCAACTCTTGAGCGCGACGATATGATCGAAGCCATTCTCATTTACATGCTTCTGCTGTATTTCGGACTGCTGCTTTGCGTAATGATCGGAAACAGGATCATACTTAAACGGAGTTTTGCACCGCTGGAGAAACTAGTAACTTGGCTGAAAGAAGTGACAGCAGGAAAACCCATTCCACCATTGGACAACGATACGGATATCAGCGAATTTAAAGAACTTGGCGAAGCCGCTTTAGAAATGAGCCAGCGTAATGCAAAAGCCTACGAGTCGCAAAAGCAATTTATCGAAAACGCGGCACACGAACTTCAAACGCCTCTTTCGGTGGCAATGACGAAGCTGGAGCTTATGACTGCCGGCGAAAGTTTAAGCGAAACACAATTGTCGGAAATAGATGCAATACAGCGCAGCCTGAACAGAGCCATCAAGTTGAACAAATCGCTGTTGCTGCAAGCTCGTATCGAGAATAAGCAATACCTTGAAGTCAAAAATGTGGATATAAAAGGATTGATAGAGAAAACAGTGAGTGATTTATCCGATGTTTTCGAAAATAAAAAGTTGAATCTTTCTTTTAACGCCAAAGGAGATTGCAATATTTCGATGAACGAATCCTTGGCACAAATTCTTGTTGGAAATTTACTGAAAAACGCATTTGCCCACAGTCCGAAGAATGGCGATATAGATATCGAATTGAATTCTGACCTGTTAATTATAAAAAACACGGGAGATAGAGCCTTGGATACGACGAAGATATTCAACCGTTTTTATCGGAACAGAGATAATCAAAACGACGAATCTTCGGGTTTGGGGCTGGCTATTGCCAAATCAATAGCGGATAATTCCCGTTTTCACTTGACTTATCATTACGAAGCGGCGCATATTTTTAGGTTAAAATTCGCAAAATAGCTCGTCATTCCCAATTCTTTCCCAAATCGGTATTGATATTTGTATAAAAAAACAATTATTAATTCCATACAAAGTCACAAAGGAGGTCGCTGTTTTTTTTATTCCTTGTGCTTTGTTTTTAAAATCATAGACAAATGAAACGAAGTATTAAAAACATTATTTTAATCGGTTTTGTGCTATCAATAACTCAATGCTCAATGGCAGATGATATTATAACCGAAGATTTGAACAAGCTGCCTTTGGCGGCAAAAGAATGTATTACGACTCATTTTTCCGATCACAATATCTCCTACATCGAAATCGATAACGAGATTTTCGGAAACAACTATGAAGTTATTTTTACCAACGGAGCAAAAATCGAGTTCGACAGTCAAGGGCAATGGAAGGAAATTAAATGCAAGCGTTCGTCGGTTCCTTCGGCGCTTATTCCCTCCGGAATACTTGATTATCTGAACAAAAACTTTCAGGACGATAAAGTTGTTAAAATAGAGAAGAAACAAAAAAAATATGAATTGGAGTTGTCCAATGGTTTGGAATTGCTCCTCGATACGAATGGAAAATTATATAAAATAGACGATTGAATTGCATTTAATAATTAATTAAAAACTTGTGTTATATGAAAAAAAGTATTGTAATGTTATGTGTATCATTAATGGCTTTTCAAGTTATAGTTGCAAAAGATCATTATACGAAAGATGTGAGCAAACTTCCGGCAGCAGCTAAAGAATTTGTAGAAAAACATTTCCCTAAAGAGCAAATCTCATACATTCTGATTGATAAAGAAAACATGTTTTCGACCGAATATGAAGTAGTTTTGAACAATGCTTTCGAAATTAAATTCAACAAAAAAGGCGAATGGTTGGAAATTGACGCCAACAAACGCGCATTGCCCGACTCGGTACTTCCGAAAGAAATACTCTCTTACGTAAAAACATCCTTCCCTAACGAGGTGATAGAAAAAATAGAACGCGAACATTGGGGCTATGATGTGGAATTGCTGAACGGACTTGATCTGAAATTCAATTCAAAAGGAAGCCTGATTAAGATAGATGATTAAAATTGCGCTTTGAACTATTTATTCTTAGTACATGACAAACATTAATTTATAGACAGCCTGAAAGGCTGCATTTTCATAAGCGCATGTAAGCGAAGCGTAACTTGCGATAAAACAGCCAACAAAGATTTTGCCTGTAAGGCAATACTTTTCGTTAGTTCTGCCTTACAGGCAGTTGTTTGGCGGCTATTTCGACCATAGGTCGTTGACCTATGGTTATGAAGATAAGGCTTTTCAAGCCTCTTTAGATATTTGGTAATATACTAAGCTATTTCTTATAATATGGCAGTAGGATTTTCTTGCTGCCATTATTTTTTCAAAATTATCTCCTGAAAATTTTGCAGAACAAAAAACAATTCCTATATTCGGAGCGCGTATATCTTTACGCAAATTCCATATTCATAGTATTGGAGTTTTAGGTTGATAGAAATGAGGAGATTTCGGTCTCCTCATTTTTCTCCGAAAACCGCCGCGGCAGAAA
>DAIOHI010000273.1:0-4081 GCA_036744815.1 Paludibacteraceae bacterium | reverse complement strand
CTAATATCAAAGTCGTGTGTTTCAATGTCAGAATGTCTTAATGCCGGACGAATATTTCCGTAAACTACATCGAAATCGATTGATTTTAATTGATAAGTTACTCGTATTGTTATGTTACCGGTTGCAATAGCTCCGTCATTAACAATATAGTAATCGGAAACGATCGGAAATCTCCTTTCCTTCTTCATATCTATAGTAAAATTGTCATATTCTAAATCTATGGGTTGATTTAGTTCTATGTCAGCTACATTAAAGGATTGAAGCATTTCATGATTTTTGATATTGGCAGAAGGAAAACCCGCAACAATTTTGACTTTATTCGGGTCAACACCTGTAACTTCAGTCACTTTAGCCGTCATTACAAATTTATTGATTTTAATACTATCGAGCATGTCATCGTCAAAATCGCTTCCCAACACAAAACTAATACCCGGAAGTCCGCCTAAATAACCATTCAATGTCTCACCGGCAGAAGCTGATTTGAAAAAAGGGACATTGATCGGAGCGACATTTTTCGTCAAATCAAAATTTTCCCGATATTTCATTTCAAGCGAATCTATGAGCGAAATATATATTTCATTATTAACAGTATCAGTAACTAACTCTATTTCGTCACTATTGAACTCTACTTCTTTTAATATATCAAGCAGTTTTAATTCCGCTGAAGCTAAAGGCAGAGTCAACTCTCCAGGCAATAAAACGGTATTAGAGGCATTGGATAGATCAATATCCGACTGACAAGAAAACAGCAGAAAAACGCCTAAAAATATCGCTGAAATTGTTTTAAAAAGCATTGTTTTATTCATATTTAGGTAAATTTTGATTTAACGTACAAATATAGTTAAATTAGTTTTATATTATTATTTTAGTAAAAATATCTTTATTTTTATTGTTGTATTAATAAAAAACAAAAAAAATACTATGAAACATTTAAATTCCATTATTTATTTAATAATGATTTTTGCTCTTCCATTTCTCTCTTCCTGTGATGGAAACTTACCGATCAGTATCGAAATTGGAGAAAAATCATTCGACATTCCGCTTGTGTTGGACCAACCTGCACCCGAAAATTCTTCTCTTCAAAAGGTAAAAACAGAAAATTTAACATCATTCTCGGATAGCATCACTTATAATTTACAGGATTCTATGTTCGCTGCGTTACAGGAGCACGTTGATGCAAACGAAGAAATAGAATTTGCGGCAAATAATATCAGATTATTGCTATCTCCGATAGAAGATATCGAATTTCAAGTATATAACTTCAAAACGGAAGCAATTGTTGACGGAGAAGTAAAATATTTTTATGAAGAAAAAGATAGCAACATCGTAATAAATGAGGAATTTGAGAATGAAGAACTCACAGCATTCATTAATAATGTATTTTTAGATATTCAAGAAGGAAATAATGTTACAATAACCGTATCTGGAGAAATTGATAAAGACAGCGATACTTTTAGCAGCCAACAAATTGCGACAATTAAATTCTTATTCAATTTAGGAGCGAAAGTTCAAGTTTCTTCTGGTGTAAGTCTTTAGACACAAAAAACTTCATGTCTGTCTGTTTAGAATATTTCATACAAAAGAATTCTCTCTCATTAACATAATACACGAAAAAAGCGGAAATATTCTAAAGGAAAATTTCCGCTTTTTTATTCTACATATACCACTATTTATTCAAAAAAACATATCCATCAAGAGTATTGTTTTTTTTGAGTATTCGACTAATGTTTTACATCGGCAATTTCCTCCGGATTGTGCTTGTATTTAAAAAAGATGGCGAACAATATCGCGACAACAAGGGCATAAGCCGCAAAAGCAAACCAAATGCCTTGCCAATCCTTCACGTGAGTGACCGGATCTTCAAACCATTTGGCAATAACCAATCCGGCAATTATATTACCTAACACTGCACCAACACCATTAGTCATAAGCATAAACACGCCTTGTGCCGACGATTGTATTCTGGAATCAGTATTTTTCTCGACAAATAAAGCGCCCGAAATATTGAAGAAATCGAATGCTAAACCATAAATAATACAAGAGGCAATTATCAGCACAAAGCCAAGCAATGTGTTTTCAGCCAAGCCAAATAAACCGAAACGCAGCACCCAAGCCACCATGCTGAAAAGCATCACTCGTTTGATTCCAAACTTCTTCATAAAGAAAGGAATAGCAAGGATAAATAAAGTTTCGGATATCTGCGATACGGAAAGTATTATTGTCGAAAAATTATTGATCAATCCGCCTTTCGGAAATACTGTCGCGTCTTGCAAAAAACTATCTCCATAAGCATTTGTCAATTGCAATGCACCGCCAAGCAAGAGACTGAAAATAAAAAACAGAGCCATTTTCTTTTGTTTGAACAAAACGAAAGCCTCTAAACCCAACTTTTGCACTAAGCTTCTTTTTCCTTGTGTTTTGTTTTCTTCTTTTCGTTCAATAATCGGCAATAAAACAAAGGAATATATCGAAAGACAAACAGCTCCAATAGCAGAGATAAAGAAAGATACTTTTATGCTCTGCCCAAATCCCCATTCTTTTGTAAAAAGATTGGTTATCCACATAGCCGCAATAAAACCTACTGTTCCCCAAACTCTTATCGGAGGAAAGTATTCTGTCGGATCTTTTCCTTCTTTTTTCAATACCGAAAAACCGATGGAATTATTCAAACCTAAAGTAGGCATGTAAAAACACATGGCAACAAGTAAAACCCAGAAAAAGGGCAATGGAGCATCAATAAAAGGCAGGAAACACATGCTTATGCCAAACAACAGATGCAAAATAGCATAAACATAATTAGCTTTCCATTTATCGGCAACAATTCCGAATAAAGTCGGCATGATTAATGACGCGAATCCCATGGTGGAAAACACCAAGCCGAATTCGGCTCCGTTCCATTGTTTTTCCACAAATCCGTAATGTCCTAAAGTCATCATCCAAGCTCCCCAAACGAAGAACTGGAGAAAATTCATGATAATCAAACGTGTTTTAACATTCATGTGTTATTGATTTACAGATCTTTTTATAATTTGTTGTTTTATATCGATTTCTTATTTATAGCATCGCGAATCAACACCGCAAGTTCGTATTGCTCTTCGTCCACCGCTTTTGCAAGTAAGTTGTTGAGTTCATCCAACGTAAGACTGATCAAATCGTCCTTATTCAGTTCATCCAATTCAACATTTGCTGGCTCTTTTTCCTTTTCGTTATCGTCAAAAGGAACTTCCGTTCCAACCACATCCATTATATCGGATTTGATATAAATCGGGCATTCGCAACGAACCGCCAAGGCTACCGCATCGGATGTACGCGCATCGACAATTAAAATCTCACCTCCTTTGTTTATGTGCAGTTCCGAATAGAAAACATCGTTTATCATATCGTAAATCAACACTTTTTCCAAATCGGCATTGAGAATGCTGAGTAAGTTTTTAATCAAGTCGTGCGTCAAAGGACGAGCAGGCACTTTATTATTCAGTTTTAAGGCAATAGACTGAGCTTCGGGCTCTCCGATCATTACCGAAAAGCGGCGATAACCTTGCGCTTCGCTCATTACCAGTCCGTATGTTCCGACAACCGATTGATTGTAAACCAAACCGGTTATACTTAGTTTTATTTCATCATCCATATCTCTACATTATAAAGAATAGCAAATATACTCATATTTTTAAAAGTATCTTTAACCTTGACTTTTTTTATTGCTATTTACAAAGACAAGGGTATCCGAACGAATCAAATACCCTTGCACACGTTATTATAATGTTATTTTACAGTGGAAGCAATCCGGCGTCGAATAATAATTTCGACATTTCACTTTGTACATTCTGTGCTTCTTTTCGCGCAGCTTTGGCAAAATCAATTTCCGAAGAAGCATAAATGATTTGACGCGAAGAATTTACCAATAAACCACAAGAAGAATTAAGTCCGTACTTTGCAACTTCCTGCAAACTTCCACCTTGTGCTCCAACTCCGGGAACTAACAAAAAATGCTCAGGTATTATTCGTCGGATATCGGCTAACATGTCCGCTTTTGTTGCACCTACAACGTACATCATATTTTCATCGTTTCCCCAAGTTTGCG
>DAIOHI010000272.1:0-4097 GCA_036744815.1 Paludibacteraceae bacterium | reverse complement strand
CATAAGGCACTTCTTTTTTGTTTTCGCCCGTTCCTACTTCCAAAGGTACATAATATGCATCTGCAGGAATGTTTACTTCGGGATAAATAAGACTGTAAGCTTCTCCGTCGGGAAATTTATTACCCCATTTGTCGGTATAATTTTCCCATTTGATTTCAATTTTCGATTCGTCGATAGGTGCTTTAAAAGGAGCTACAGCCCGTGTTTGCGGCATACCGGTAAGCGAACTGAGATAGGTGTCGGTTTCGTCGGTGATTACAAGCAGATAACCATTACCGTGGTCGTCGGCATTGTAACGCTCCATGCGCTTTCCGTGTCCATAACTTGGATGGCAGGCAACACAGGAACTACGAATATAGAGTGGTCCCAAACCGTGACGAACGCCCGTTTTTTCGGAGAGGTATTTCTTTTCAAAAAAAGCTTCTCCGTACTTAAACTCAGTAAGCAATCCGGCGTTTTCTGTCGCAGGAGTGGGCTGCTCGTAGGCAGTGAAACCTTCATTGAAAACTGTTCCTAACTTACCGCCAGAGTAATATTCTTCCGAAAGTCCGTCGGTCACAGTACTCCCGTTATTGTCAACGCAGGCAAATGCAATGACAGAAACGAGCATTAATGATAAATAATTAATTTTTTTCATGATTTTCAATAACAATATTTAGTCAATTAGTTAGTTTTTATTGAACGGCAAAAAGAGTTCATCCCGAAAATGAACTCTTTTAATTCTTTTACAGAATTACTGTTAATCTCTTATGGCAACTTTTGCATCTTCGAGAAGTTCGCCCAGCTCAATACAAGCTTCCATAGCGGCTTTTACTTGTGCGTTTTCTTGAGCATTTATTTCAAAGTTTTTGATAGCATCTATCTTAGCAATCACATCTGTTATGGATGCTTTTATTTGTGTATCCAAAGATGAATCTTTCGATTTTACATATTCACTTACCGATTTTCCTCTTTTTCCGGGAAGTCCGCCAAGATAAGCATTTTCGATACTGCGGATATTGCCTGCAAAGTCAACAATAGAGTTGTGGCTGAATTGTGATTCGATATAGTTTTTGTCTTCATCGCTAGCACCGTTGTAGGGTTTCCCTATTTTTGCAGTAGCTACTTCGTCGGCAATCGTAAAGCATCCGTCAAGAATTTCTTCCGTAGACAATAATGCCGATGTCATAGTTGCATTTGGAGTTTCCGTCATTACTTTAGCAAAGTTAGCAATAACTTTATCGCCATCTTCATTAGTTCCCGAATTCAAAGCATCGTAGTTGTTGCTTCTTTTTGCATAACCCAATTTTTCCGCGCTGATACTTTCGCCCAACCAACCTAACTCAATCAAGCTACATTGATTGCGTAGGTCACCCGCGGCAGCAACAGCATAAATCAATTCGTTTTCGTTAATTGCACTAGCCTTGCGAACAGCTCCATCTCTGAAAAGAATGTATTCGATGCAATGGAAACCAAGAACGCCATCGTCGTTGTTAACAACCGAAATTGCTTTATCTCCGTCTTCATTGTTTATGGAATTAATAAAATTTTCTTGAGAAACCTGATCGTTAAATGCGCTTACAGACATAGGCCAGGTATCAATGTGCGGGTCAACTCCCAATTGATCAACCGGTCCGAAAAGGAAGGCTTCGCTTTCTTCCCAAAACACACGCGACGACTTCCAAAGGTCAGCAGCCGCCTTTACATTGGCATCCGTTTTGCTTCCCTTTAAAGTTTTAAGAGCTTCATATAACTTGATTGTTTCATCGGTCAGCGACGCGTATGTAGGCAACACCACATTGTTTACATATTGCTTGTTGATAGCTTTAAGCTCTTCGCTGTTCGAAGTGTCTGCAATTTTTTGTTCCTTTTCACAAGAAGTAAAACTTCCCGCCAACACTACAAGAGCAAAGGCAAAAAATGAAAGTTTGATTTTTTTGTTCATGATTATGATTTTTATTGAATGATTTTGTTGAATGAAATATTCATTATTTAAAGAATCCCGCGTAAGCAACTCCTATTGAGAAGCTGTTTTCGTTATTATATTGTTCTTTCAACATTCCTGCTGAGTATTCGGCTTTTATTACAATGTCTCTTATCGGAAAATAATTGATGCCTCCTACTATTTTCTGACGTTGACACCAAGCTGTTTTCAGCATATCTTCAGAGGTATTAAACATCGAATCGTAATTTTCGTAACGCCCGAAAGCATAGAATTTCTGACCTTTAGTTTTTGAAGATTTTATTTGTGAGAAAATATCGTAACCAACTTCTACTCCACTACACATAGCGTCGGACGCTACATTGCTGCGCGAAGAGGGTGAATACTTAGACAGTGCTTTGTTGTACATCGAAATCACGCTTGAATTTGTCAAATGACCATAATCAAAGTATCCACGCGCGATAATGTTATGAGCATTATAAGTGAAATCAAAAGTGCCGATATAAACACTTCCCTTTACGTCGTCATATTTCGAAGCTTGGCTTGGCTGCATGCTATTTTTAAAACTCTGTCCGTAATAAGCGCTTACTCCCATTCGCAAACCGGGAATGGAATAATTGTCAATGCGGAAAACACCGGCTAACTTATTCGCCACTTTAAATTCGTAAGGTGAAGGAGAACCGCCTTGTATCCAATTTTTTCGGTTAAACATCTCTGAATCCAATCCGGGAATTACTAAAGCTTCGTAACGCCAGCTTTTTCCCAAGCGACCCCACAGGCTCACACCTGTTTCATGCCAAGTACAAGGTAATATTGTAGCTTCGCCTTCAGGACGAAATACAGTGAAAAACTGTGTCGGTAAGTGGTTATTATTAGTATATCCAACGGGCACAATAATATGTCCCATTCGCAAATTCAATGCCTTGTTGAATGTTTTCTCAATCCAAAACTGCTCCAATACAACTTCTCCGCCGCGCTCTACTTCGGTTTCGTATTCGCCGGCTTCTTCCGCTTCCAATTCAACAGCAGCTTCAACGCCACCATGTTCAAACTCTATTTCGGAATTCACACGCCAACCATTGCCAAATTCATATCCAACAAAGAAAACCACATGAGGCAGATCCACTCGATTGTGATAACCTTTTCCTTTGTATAAATCGGCTTTTGAATATCGATTGAAATTATCGCTGAAAAAGTTTCTTGTAAAAGTAGCTTCGCCATAACCACCAAGTGTTAAACCTGATGCTAACTTTTTTTGAACATTATCGCCGCTGTTTTTTGTTTCATCGGTTTCTTGAGCCGAAACTGTATTGTTGACAACGAAAAGAAGGGAAAAAACACAAAGAAGAAGAGTTGTTATTTGTTTCATTTTCAATACATGCATTGATTTTATCTATACCTCGATAGACAGCACAAATGTAATTCCGCAAAAAAAGTCTAACAATACCTAATAATGATGAATGTGAATAGGAAAAATACTCATAAATGATGATGCCTTTTTTTACGAGTTAATTTAACAAATACAATTATCTGTTTTGGATTTCCTCCGGTTTTTCTTCAAATTTTAGACGAATGCTTGCTGCTTTTTCAAGAATTGTAGTTAGATTTGTAGTCAATCTAACACAGAAGAACAATGAAACAAAAAGCGGAACGAAATTTATTTCCGGAAGAATGTCTCTTGCGCGAAATACAAAATCAACCTCGTTTGTCTATAGGAATTCCGAAAGAAAATGCAGAAGCAGAAACACGTTTGGCTTTAACTCCCGAAGGCGTGGCTCTTGTCACAGAAGAAGGTCACAATGTATATATTGAGCGTGGAGCCGCAAATTCGATGTCCTATTCCGATATGCAATACAGCGAAGCCGGCGCTTTTATAGTAGATAATCCGGCAGAAGTTTTTTCTACGGATTTAGTACTAAAAATAGCTCCTCCTACTTTGGATGAATTATCGTTGATGAAGGATAATTCTACTATTCTGTCGATGCTTCAGCTAAGCACCTTATCAGCCGATTGCATCAAATTGATGATGCAGAAAAAAATGACCGCTATTGCCTACGAACTGATAAAAGACGAGCAAAAAGCTTTTCCGGTGGTAAGTAGTATTGCCGAAATAGAAGGAAATACAGCACTTAGCGTAGCATCGGAATTGATGAGTATCGAACGTGGCGGTAAAGGA
>DAIOHI010000271.1:0-4108 GCA_036744815.1 Paludibacteraceae bacterium | reverse complement strand
CATCTTAGCGATGGCTTCGCCGTTGATCAAATGTTCGGTTTTCTCTGCATTGTCCGCTGACAAAGGAAACCGAACATTTGATCAACGGCGAAGCCATCGCTAAGATGAAAGACGGAGTAATGATCATCAATACCGGGCGCGGAAAATTGATCGACACGAAAGACTTAATAAAAGGTCTGAAAACAAAGAAGATCGGTGCGGCGGGTTTGGATGTTTACGAAGAAGAAAGCGAATACTTTTACGAAGACCGCTCCAATGCTGTTATAGACGACGACCGATTGGCGCGCTTGCTTTCCTTCAACAATGTGATTGTAACTTCGCATCAGGCATTTTTTACAAAAGAAGCTTTAGAGAATATTGCTGAAACTACTTTGCAAAATGTTCAGGATTTCGTGGATGGCAAAGAGCTTGTAAATGAGGTAACGATATAAGAAAGGAAAATTTATCTCTTCTCCATTAATAGCAAAACATGGAACAAGACTATCTGAAAAGACAAATCGATCAATTAGGTAAGGTGTTGGGTAAAATACTTGCCGAAATACTCCGTTTGAAAAAACAGGGAAATGTTAGCGATGTTGTGCTGGTAAGTCATCAGATGTTTAAAAGTGAACTGGATTTGGATATAGATGAAATTCTGAATATTCCGTATTCAGACTTTGCCGAAAGACTTGTTGCGGAATATGATTTCAATAATAACACATTGAACAAATTAGCGGATATTCTCCTATCGCTAGCCGAAGGAAATGCCTATAAGCGGGAAGTAATCCATTCAAAATGTATCCAAATATATGAATATCTGGACAAAACGGAACGAACCTTTTCTTTCGACAGGCAGGCAAAAATAGAACAAATAAGAGAGAATCTTTTATAATAAACAGACAGGAACCTCCATCTTTGGGAGGTTTGGAAAAGCTTATGCTTAACATCTATCGGGCATCGGCTGGATCGGGAAAAACCTACCGGCTGACACAAGATTACATAGAATTGTTGTTTTCCGCTTCGAAGGAGCGGGCGCATCGCCGTGTTATGGCGGTTACTTTTACCAACAAAGCGACTGACGAAATGAAGTCGCGCATTTTGAAAGAACTTTATGCGCTTTCCATTGGCGCTGAATCCGATTATCGTAAGGATTTGATGAAGAATTTCGATAAAAGTGCTGAGCAGATAAACGAGCAAGCAAAGCAAATACTGATAGAAATTCTGCACGATTACTCATCCTTTTCTATCAGCACCATCGATCGTTTTTTTCAACAGGTAATTCGCGCTTTTGCTCGTGAAATCGGCGTAAACGGTGGTTACAATCTTGAGTTGGATAACAGTCAAACATTGGAACAGGCGATTGATAATATGTTTCTCGACCTGTCGAAAGAGGAAAACCGTCAACTGCTTCAATGGCTTACCGAATACGCTGAAGAACGTATTGAACAAGCCGAAGGATGGAATTTAAGGCAAAGTATTAGCGCGCTCGGAAAAGAAATATTCAAGGAAAATTATCAACATAAAGCTGAAAGTATCCGTCAGAAACTACATGATAAAGAGTTTTTGGCTAGCTATCGCAAAAAGCTCCGTTTGATTCAAAGCGATTTCGAAGAAAAGGTCAAGATCGAAGCTCAGAGAGGATTGGACATTATGTCGCGTTACGAGTTGAAGCACGAAGACTTTGCTTATTCTTCCACAAAAACGTTAGATAGTTTGCTGAATCTGACAAAGCTGGAAGTTGGGAAGCGTTTCATCTCCTTTATCGACGATGTAACAAATTGTTATTCGAAATCGAAACCGCAGCATATCAAGAGCGCTATTGAAACGGCTTACGAAAACGGTTTGAAGGACTGTTTCGTCGAAATAGTACATTTGCTCGAAGAGGGAATCATTCCTTATAATTCGGTTCAAATCGTACAAAAGCACATTAACACACTCGGCATTTTATCGGATTTGGCTGTACAGATAAAAACTCTGACTGACGAACAGAATACTTTACTGATTTCGGACAGTAATATGCTTTTGAATAAAATTATAGACGACAGCGACGCGCCTTTTGTTTACGAACGCACCGGCTTGAATATCGACCATTTTATGATCGATGAGTTTCAGGATACTTCTGTGTTGCAATGGAAAAATTTTCATCCATTGCTAAGCAACAGCCTTTCGAGTGGCAACACAAATCTTGTTGTGGGCGACGTGAAACAAAGTATTTATCGTTGGCGCAATTCGGATTGGAAACTGCTCGACGAAAGAATTATGACGGATTTCGGCGAAGGACAATTTGTTGAGAAAAACTTGGACACCAATTGGCGAAGTGATCGCAATATCGTCGATTTCAACAATACTTTCTTCCATATTGCAGCCGAAGCTCTTCAGCAAAAACTTAATGCTAAAATAGAAACTTTACTTCCGATGTATCCCAATTTGGATATGCTTCGAAGCAAGATTAAACATGCCTACAAAGATTTATATCAAAAGACAAAGCCTACAGTCAAAGAGGGTTATGTGCGTTTTGAATTTATCACTTCGGAGGATAAAGAGGAGAAATGGAAGGAAAAAAGCTTGAATCGTCTTCCAGCCTTGCTTGAGGAATTGCAGGACAGAGGATACAAGCCCGAAAAAGTATGTATCCTCGTTCGTAAAAACGACGAAGAGCAAGCCATTATCGAAAAACTGTTGATGTACAAAACGAGTTCGGAAGCTCGCAAGGATTATTGCTATGATATTATGGGCAACGAAGGATTGTTGATTGCCTCAGCAGCTTCGGTGCGTTTCGTTCTCGCTTTATTACGCCTTTTTGCCAATCCGAGCGACAGCATTCAGCAGACAATTGCTTGTTATGAATATGCGCGAGCGAAGCAAGCAAAATCGCCAGGCGAAGCATTATACGCCTGCTTTTCGGGAAAACCGGAGAATTTCAAGGGCTTTTCACATTTATTCTCCATCGAAGAAAACAACGCAATGGAAGAAATCCGTTACCTATCTTTATTCGATATGGTTGAGCGGATTATCGCTTTGTTTGCTTTGGGCGATTGGTACAATGAAGCGGTTTTTGTTCAGGCTTTTCAGAATATCGTTTATCAATACAGCACCGGAAAAACAGCTGACATCAACAGCTTTTTGTCGTGGTGGGACGCGAAAGGAGTGGAACAATGCGTTTCTACACCCGAAGGACAACAGGCTTTCCGTATTATGACCATCCATAAATCGAAGGGATTGGATTTTGATGTTGTTATTATTCCTTTTGGCGATTGGGATTTGGATAGCCGTATGCGTAATATTCTTTGGTGCGAACCGAAAGAAAAGCCTTTCGACGAGCTGCCATTGCTTCCTGTTGAATATACTTCGAAACTGGAAAAAACCATCTTCTCCGAAGCTTATTTCGACGAACAGATGCATCTTTATATCGATAATCTCAATTTGGCTTATGTGGCTTTCACACGCGCAAAACACGAATTGATTTGCTTCGCTCCGAAAGTCGATGAAACTAAATCGGGAAATATCGATAAAATGAATTCTTTATCTACTTTGATCGACTACTGTTTGCAAAGTCAAAAAAGCGGCAATATGGAACTGCAATTGTCGGAGCATATTAATGCCGAAACCGCTTGTTTTGAATTGGGAGAAATAACAAAACAGTTGGAAACGAAAGAAGTGAGCAAGCATGTTGAATCGAAAATAGAAACTTATCCGTCCGTTCGCAGTGATAATCGTTTGCGCATTCGTCATCAAAGTCTCGATTATTGGCTCGAAAATCAGGATATAAGCGACAGTCGATTGAACTACGGTTTGATTATGCACGACATATTATGCCAAATAAAACAGCCTAAAGATGAAGAAAATGCCATACAATTGCAAATCAGAAACGGGCGCATAAGCGAAAGCGATGCTCAATATATTCGCGATGAAATGGAGACTTTTTGGCAGCTTCCCCAAACATCTGAATGGTTTTCGCCCAAACTTCGTGTACTGAACGAAACATCCATTGTTACACCCACAGGTGCATTGTATCGTCCCGACCGTGTTGTTGTTGATGGAAATAAAGCCATAGTTATTGATTACAAATTTGGAGACAAGGAAAAATCCGCTTATCTTGCTCAAGTGAAAACTTATATGAATCTGATCG
>DAIOHI010000270.1:0-4146 GCA_036744815.1 Paludibacteraceae bacterium | reverse complement strand
TATTGATATGGAACTGATTTTACAGACTGGCTTAGAGCATCAAGAAAAACCGGTAAATGCTATCGCGCAAGTTTTCGAGAATACACATATTGAACAGCCATCGCAATATTTTGAGAATCCTATATTCGATTTTTCATATCCTGAAAATTATCAACCGGCTATTTGTAAAATTCAAGCCGAAACTAATCTGCATCACTCATTACGCAAAACTACCCATGCAGAAAACGGTTGTTTGAATTTGGATATTAAAATGGAAACCGGCACAGGTAAAACTTATGTTTACACGCATATCATCTACGAATTGCATAAGCGTTACGGGGTAAACAAATTTGTAGTAGCTGTTCCTACGTTGCCCATCAAAGCAGGTGCCAAACAATTTATGGGCGATCCTTATGTGCAACGCCACTTTAAAGAGACACGCGGCTACAATGCCAACATAGAACTTTGCGAACTTAAGGCAATGACAATTAAGAAAGGTAAACGATACTTTCCAAGCGTGGTACGTAATTTTGTAGAAGGTTCTAACCAAAACACCAACAAAATATATGTACTTTTGGTAAATATGAGCCTTCTCACAAGCGGTAAATTGCTTTCGAGAGATGATTATGATTTCGGAGTTCAGGGATTTTATCGTCCGTTTAATGCCATCCGTGTAACAAAACCTTTTGTTATCATCGATGAGCCGCACCGTTTTCAGCGAGAGCAACAGGCATATAAGAAGATTGAAGAAGAATTGGCTCCGCAATGTATCATCCGATTAGGCGCTACTTTCCCGCAAATAACTACCGGGAGGGGAAAAAATAGAGTCACACAAACCGATTATCTTAATTTACTCTATGATTTGAATGCTTGCCAAGCTTTTAGCCAAAACTTAATTAAAGGAGTTGCTAAAGAACACTTTGAACCTCTTTCATCTGCCAACGAAAAAGTGAAAATTATAGCGATAGATGGAAAAAATTCAGTATCGGTAAAGCACATATCGGGTACGGCAGCATCTCGCTCATTCAGATTGGAAAAAGGCGACTCGTTTTCGGTGGTAAGTGAAGAATTAAGCGGACTAACCATCTTTGGAATTGGCACAGGATTTATCCAACTATCTAATGGGCAGGAAAAAAAGACAGGAGAGGAGTTTACAGTAGATATTTTTTCTGCATCGTATCAGGAGCAAATGTTGCGTTTGGCTTTACAGCGACACTTTGAAACAGAGCGTAAGAACTTTGACCGGAATATCAAAATAAAAACATTGGCTTTGTTTTTTATTGATTACATCGACTCGTATCGGGGGGGATGGCTGAAAGAGATGTTTGAACGATTGCTTGGGGAGCGATTGGATAATGAGTTGAAAAATCCGGATAATTCGGATGAATATAACGTATTTTTACAAGCAAGCCTTGCAGATTTAAGTGCCTGTCACGCCGGATATTTTGCGCAAGACAATGCCGATACCGATGAAGCTATTGCCGAAGAGGTTAACGATATTTTACACAACAAAAAGAAATTGCTTGCCTTTAAAGATGCAGATGGCAATTTTACTACCCGTCGTTTTTTGTTTTCAAAATGGACATTAAAAGAGGGTTGGGACAATCCCAATATTTTTACCATAGTAAAACTTCGTTCCAGTGGCAGCGACAACAGTAAAATACAGGAGGTGGGTCGTGGTCTTCGTCTGCCTGTAGATGAATACGGAAACCGTATTGGCAACGAAGAGTTTATGCTGAATTATATTGTTGATTTCACCGAGGCGGAATTTGCAAATCAATTAGTTGCTGAAATAAACGGATCGTTACCACAAGCTACTCCGGGAATTCTTTCACACAAAGATTTAGCACGAGTTGCCTTGCAGAAAAACATGAATGAGATGGAATTGATGATGGAGTTGTACGCGAAAAAGTATATTGTTGATACCAAACTTACGCTTAATCAGACCCTTCTTGATGATTTTTATGCCGAATATCCCGAGTTCAATGTAATGGGAATTAGTGGGGGTAAAGTAATTGACAAAAATAAGAAGGTTTCGAATACTGTAAAAGTCCGTGCAGCAAAATTTGAAGAAATAAAAGAGCTTTGGAGTGCCATTAACAAAAAATACATTCTTTTCTTTCATCGTGAAGTGGATGAAATGATTCGGAAAGATTTACCGGAACTGTTAAAAGAGGGAGTTTTCTTTCATCAGGAACTAACAAGTATTCGTCAAGAAGTTCAAGCAGGTGACAATCAGATGGGAGTAGTTAGCGACGTGGGAGTTACTTATTTGATAAAAGGACGAAAACTGCCTTATGAAACCTTTCTGAAACGTGCAAACAGAGCCACATCTATCCCAATTAAAGAGATACATAAAGCCGTTGTTGCTTATGTTGCCGCCAATGAGCTTAAATCCGAGCATATTAACGAAACATCATTGGCAAATTTCATTAAAAAGTTTGATGAATGGAAAGGTGGAAATTTGCAAGGGCGTTTTCGCTATCAACAAACCAACTATACTCCAAAGCAAACCGGACTTACCAATGCCGATGGTTCTGTGAAGAAAGAGGTGGTGCAAGGTAGTATCGGTATTCATTTAGACAAAGGCAATGCATCTGCACGCTATCTCTATGATGCTATTGCTTATGACTCGCCGTTGGAGCGCAAAAATATTTTAGAGGAAATAGATTCGGTTATCGTGTACGGTAAGATTCCGCGCAAGAGTATTGCTATTCCCACTATTGCAAATTCATCATACAGTCCTGACTTTATGTATGTTGTTCAAAAATCCAACGGAGAAAAAGAGCTAAACATAATCGTAGAAACCAAAGATGTGGAGAATAAACAACAACTTAGAGGTGAGGAAAAACTTAAAATCAACTCAGCAAAAGCTTTTTTTGAACAACTTACGCTTGATGGCTATACCGTACATTTTCGTGAACAGCTTAATAATAAAGGTATAGCGACGATTATTGGAGAGTTGATGGAGGATAAATTATAAAATGTAAAATAATATGCCATTTAAAGTTTTTGCAAGTAATAGAGGAGGAAATCTCGAGCAAAATGAGATAACCAAGGTTGAAAACATTCTCTATTCTTTTGACGAACGTATAGTTCATATAGCTCAAGAGAGAAGTTTTAGCCTTAAAAATGTTAGGTTGTACCAACCCATACATTATGCTGTTGTTGTATCTCAATTATTTGTAGAAGTTTTTGCTTCTAATAAAAATGCTTCTGCTTTTCCTTATGTGAGATTTATAGATAATCGTCCAAATTTTATTAGTAATGCGACAGATGTTAAAAATCAGTTAGAAGAAGTATTTGGATTTGATGATATAATACACTTTATGTTTCCCTCAAATTGGTTAAATGGTTTTAATGATGACAATATATTCGAATTAGCAAATAATTATATTCAATCAGAAATAAACAGAATTGACAAGATGAATAAAATCGTAAAGATTAATCCAATTTTTAAAGGACGAGATTTCTTTAAGAATGACAATCTGTATTTTGTTTTATCCCCGTTTAAAGATCCATTTAATATCATATTCAATGACCATATAAAACCTACTATTGAGCAAATACCAAATTCAATTTGTCTTAGAGCAGATAATATTTATGGAAACAAACCGATAATTGAAGATATTTGGAAGAGTATAAATGAGGCTAAAATAATAATAGCAGAATTAACAGATAGAAATCCTAATGTATTTTACGAAGTAGGTGTAGCGCATACAGTAGGGAAAGAAGTGATTTTAATAACACAATCTATGGATGATGTGCCTTTTGATTTAAAACATTTGCGTTGTATAGTATATGAATATACTCCAAGAGGCTGCAAAATGTTAGAAGATAACTTGACAAATACTATTAGGCAAATAATACAGTAATGTTTTGAATTATGCTTACCCACTCCCAACTCCAACATCTCCTTTCCAACACTGAAAGTGCTCACGTTGAACGAACTACTTCTACGGACAATATGGACAAATTCTGTCAGGCTATTTGCGCTTTTTCTAACGATGTTTCGGGAAGTGGAAAGAATGGCTATTTGATTATCGGCGTACACGACAATGGAAAACTGTCAGGTTTAAAGGTAGATGATAAGCTATTGCTGAAAATTTCCAATATTCGCACTGATGGGAATATTTTGCCACAACCTGTTATGACAGTTGAGAAATT
>DAIOHI010000269.1:0-4150 GCA_036744815.1 Paludibacteraceae bacterium | reverse complement strand
GTGAATATTGACGAAGAAATGAAGTCTTCGTATATCGACTATTCCATGTCGGTAATTGTTTCGCGGGCATTGCCCGATGTGCGGGATGGTTTTAAGCCTGTACACCGCAGGGTGCTGTTCGGAATGAACGAACTGGGAAACAATTCGGACAAACCTTATAAGAAATCAGCGAGAATCGTCGGAGAAGTAATGGGTAAGTACCACCCGCACGGCGACTCTTCCATATACGGTACATTAGTGCGTATGGCTCAGCCTTGGGCAATGCGCTATCCTTTGGTTGACGGACAAGGTAACTACGGATCGGTGGACGGCGACAGCCCTGCTGCGATGCGTTATACCGAAGCTCGTTTGCGTCGTTTGGCTGAAGAAATGTTGGTGGACATCAACAAAGACACGGTCGATTTCCAAGGCAATTTCGACGATACGCTGAAAGAACCGGTTGTTCTTCCTACTCGTATTCCCAACTTGCTGGTAAACGGCTCGTCGGGTATCGCGGTGGGTATGGCAACCAATATGGCTCCGCATAATTTGTCGGATACCATTAGCGCTATTGTCGCTTATATCGACGACAACGAGATAGAAATCGACGATCTAGTGAAGATTATTAAAGCTCCCGATTTCCCAACAGGTGGAAGCATCTACGGCTATGCCGGAGTGAAAGAAGCTTACGAAACCGGTCGCGGTCGTGTGGTTATGCGCTCGAAAGTAGAAATCGAAATCGATGATAAAACCGGTCGCGAAAAAATAGTTGTAAACGAAATACCTTATCAGGTAAACAAACTCGAATTGATTAAGAATATTGTTTCTTTGGTCGAAGATAAGCGCATCGAAGGCATTTCTAATATCAACGACGAGTCCGACCGTGAGGGAATGCGTATCGTTATTGATATCAAACGCGATTCCAATTCGAATGTAGTGCTGAACAAGTTGTTCAAGTTTACCGCATTACAATCTTCTTTCAGCATCAACAATATTGCTTTGGTAAATGGTCGCCCACGCTTGTTGAACTTGAAAGAACTGATTCATTATTTCGTAGAGCATCGCCACGAAGTGGTAATCCGCCGCACTCAGTTCGAGTTGGGCGAAGCCGAAAAGCGTGCTCATTTGCTCGAAGGCTTTATGATCATTCTTGATAATCTGGATGAAGCCATTCAAATTATCCGCGATTCGAAAACGCCCGATGAAGCTCGTACCCGTTTGATGGAACGCTTCGGACTTTCCGAAATTCAAGCTCGTGCCGTTGTTGAAATGCGCTTGCGTCAGCTTACCGGAATGGAGCAAGATAAGCTTCGTGCCGAATACGAAGAAGTAATGGCTTTGATCGAAAGATTAAAAGATATTTTGGCTCGCGTAGAACTTCGTATGGAGATTATTAAAGACGAATTGGTAGAAGTGAAAGCGAAATTTGGTGACGAACGCCGCACCGAAATTATATATGCTTCCGAAGAATTCAATCCCGAAGATTTCTATGCCGACGACGAAATGATTATTACCATTTCGCATTTAGGATATATTAAGCGTACTCCGCTAACCGAATTCCGTGCGCAAGGCAGGGGAGGAGTTGGCTCAAGAGGCGGCGATACGCGCGACGAAGACTTTATCGAATACATTTATCCGGCAACCATGCACAATACCATGCTTTTCTTTACTCAAAAAGGAAAATGCTATTGGTTGAAGGTGTACGAAATACCCGAAGGTTCGAAAATATCGAAAGGACGCGCTATTCAAAATATGTTGAATATCGATTCCGACGATAAAGTGAACGCGTTTATCCGTGTAAAAGGCTTGAATGACGAAGAATATATCAACAGTCACTATGTTCTGTTCTGCACCAAAAAAGGTGTTATAAAGAAAACATTGCTTGAAGCTTATTCCCGTCCTCGTCAAAACGGAGTGAACGCTATTACCATTCGCGAGGATGATGATGTGATACAAGTACGTTTGATAGAAAAAGATTACGATATCATTATCGCTAACAAAAACGGTCGCGCCATTCGCTTCAAAGAAGAAAAAGTTCGTGCAATGGGACGTACTGCAACCGGAGTTAGAGGAATGACTTTGGATGAAGACGGCGAAGACGAAGTAATCGGAATGGTTTGCGTTCCGCAAGATACGGATGAAACGATTTTAGTTGTTTCGCAACAAGGTTACGGAAAACGCACGCTGCTCGACGAAGTGGACGAAAACGGCGTTAAAGAACCTGTTTATCGTATTACGAATCGTGGTGGTAAAGGTGTGAAAACAATGAACATTACCGATAAAACTGGAAAATTGGTTGATATCAAAAGCGTAACCGACGATAATGACTTGATGATTATTAATAAATCGGGAATTACCATTCGTCTTAAAGTTGCTGATATGCGTGTGATGGGACGTGCAACGCAAGGCGTTCGCTTGATTAATCTCGGAAAACGTAACGACGAAATAGCCTCTGTATGTAAAGTGATTTCGGAAAACGAAGAGGAAGAAGAAATCACCAATGAAGCTACGGATAATGGAACGAGCGAAATAACAGAAAACGCTGAAGATTAGTCTTCGCGTTTTTTGAAGATATATCGAAGGTAGAAAAGTAAAAATATTGAATTGAAAATCGAATAAAATAAATTTAATATTATCTTTGCTTCAACGAATTATCAATAGAATTTGTGTAATTAAAAACAATAATTTATTTATGAGAAAAATAGCTTTATTATTGGCTTTGGCAATGAGTTTCTCTCTTGCTTTTGCTCAAAAATCGAATGTTTCGAAAGCAAAAAACAAAGCGTTGGCAGTGGAAAAACCCGACTTTGCAGGAGCTCGTGAGCTTATTAAACCTGCTTTGGAGGATGTCAGCACTAAGGACGACGCGAACACTTGGTATGTAGCCGGATTGATTGGCTACAAAGAAAATGACCAAGAATATCAAAAACAATTGCTCGGACAAAAGTTCGACGAAGAACTTAAAGGTAAAGCGGTAATGGAATCTTATCGTTACTTTTTGACTGCCGACAGCTTGGGTGAATTGCCTGATGCAAAAGGAAAGGTAAGAAATAGATATCGTAAAGATATTAAGCTTAAAGTCAAAGAATATTATACAATACCTTCGAATTTGATCAGTTATGGTGCTCATTTGTATGACAAAAAAGACTATAACAAAGCATATAATGTGTTCACCTCTTTTGTAGCAATACCTCATTTGCCGATGATGAATAACGAGCTTGCTTTGGATTCGAATTATTATATGATTAAATATTATGCTGCACTTGCGGCTTCTAATGCAAAAATGCACACGGAAGCTATTGCTTTATATGAAGAATTGAAAACAGGAGATTACGAAAAATTAAATGTGTATCAATTATTATATGAAGAATATGTGACAGAAAAAGATACAGCAAAATTTGTTCAAACATTGAAAGATGGTTTTACCGCTTTCCCGCGTGAAGCTTGGTTCTTGCAAAATTTGATTAATTATTATATCTATTCGAATCAAACAAAAGAAGCCTTGGTTTATTTGAACGATGCTATCGAAAACGAACCGGGCATTGCTCAATATCATTATGTGAAAGGTGTTATCGAAGAGCAATTGGGCAATGTTGATAATGCAACAGCATCTTTCGATAAAGCAATTGAATTAGAGCCTGAAATGGCAGACGCTTATGCCGGAAAAGGTCGCGTGATATTCAATACGGCTGTGAAAATAACAGATGAAGCAGCCTCCATCAAAGACAATAAAAAGTATAATGAAGAAATAAAAAGAGCTGATGATGTATTTAAGGAATCTTTGCCATTCTTGAAAAAAGCAGTTGAATTAGCACCTAAAGATATCGATCATAAACGTACTTTGCGTACTTTGTATTATCGTTTAGGTATGGATAGCGAATACGAAGCTATCAATAAAGAAATAAACGAAATGTAATAAACAAGGACTGTAAATAAAACAAAAAGCCAAGACAATGTTGTCTTGGCTTTTTGTTTTATTGTTTTATTGTTTTTTGTCTTTATCTCGTATTTCCGTTCTGCGTATTTTACCGCTGATGGTTTTGGGCAGCTCTTCTACAAACTCCACAATACGAGGATATTTATAAGGAGCAGTAACTTGCTTCACATGCTCCTGAATCTCTTTTACCAGAGCCTCGCTAGCTTTATCTTTATAATCCTTAGCTAAAATAAT
>DAIOHI010000268.1:0-4160 GCA_036744815.1 Paludibacteraceae bacterium | reverse complement strand
ACATAGTATTTGAAAGCATATTTATCTATATAAGCCGGCAGATAATTTACTATCAATCGGTAATAATTTCGCTCGCCAGCAGGATCTTTTAGCTTTATTGTAAAGCGATATTTGCAAGCTGTTCTTTCCGCAACAGAATCGGGAGTGATTTTATCATCAGGCTCGTATCCATAAGGTCTATCGAGCTTCTTGTATATTGTGTCTCCTTTGAGTGTTGAAATTGTAGCACTGTCGATTGACAAAATATTCGCTTTAGCTAATAGTAACGCTTCGCTTGATGCCTGATGCAGATCCGGAGCTTCTATCGAATAACGGATAATGTCTCCGGCTTTTGGTTTGTAGTTCATCCAATAATATCCACCGTAAACATTGGTCATTTTTCCTTCCAATGTATTATTTACGAATACCGATATTTCTGCATTGTCAATTGCTTGCGGTTCGTTTGAAGAAAGAAAAAATACACTTTTAGAAATATGCGCGGTCAAAAGCGAGTCGGGCGACACAAAGCTATTGACCACCACAAGCGGATCGGGAATAGAACCTTTAAAATCGATTTCGGTTTCGCAAGCTGTCATCAGCAACATTCCCATCAAAACAGCCCAAATATATTTTATTTTTATTGTTTTCATCTTTATTCCTTGTTCTTTTAAATATTCTTTCTCTACCATTTAAACGAATAACTTACCGAGGGCAGTATCGTAAAGATGCTTATTTGTTTTAAACTTTTTCGTTCTTTCCCGTCATAATTTCCCGTGTTGGGATTATAAACGTATTCGTAATCGGACGAAGGATATACCATAAATGGATTTTTGTTGTTGTAAAGATTGTACACACTGACGTTCCATGTGCGGATTCCTCTTTTCTTCTGTTTGTGGAAGTTCATACCAACATCGAACCTGTGGTAGGCTGGATAACGGAAGTTATTTCGTGCCGAAACATAAGGAAGTGTTGTTGGGCTATATATCCAATGAGAATAATCACCACTATTCGGTGGTCCTTGAATTTCCGATCCTTGATAGTTTTGCAATGCCAGTGTTCCGGCATTTCCGGTACTATATACCCATGTCCCCGAAATATCGAAACGGTCGCTGAATTTGTGCGAAGCCACAATGCTTATGTCGTGCCGACGGTCGTATTTAGCCGGAAAGACTTTTCCGTAGTTCAGTTCCTCGCCCGGTCGGTCGAAGAGACGTTCCGATTTCGACCAAGTGTAGCCGATCCATCCTGTTGTGTTTCCGAAAGAACGTTGTGCCAAAAACTCCACACCGTATGACCATCCGCGTCCCATCGCGACTTTATCTTCCCATCCGGTGCTGGAGCCCCAAAAGCTTGCTCCGTCTTTATATTCGATAATATTATCCATTGTTTTGTAGTATCCTTCAATGGAAAGATCGGCTATGTTCTTCAGATTATAGAAAAATCCAGCCGAAGCTTGTTGCGAAGTCATTGGCTCGATGCGCTTGGTAACCGGAACCCACAGGTCGGTTGGCATACTGATATTGTTGTTCGACAACAAATGAATGTATTGCGTCATATAAGCGTAAGCGGCTTTGAAGGAAAGTTGGTCGCTCAGCAGCATGCGTGCGCTCAAGCGAGGTTGTAGCGAATGATAAAATTCATCTTGTACGAAGAAGGACGAATAATGCAATCCGGCATTTACTTTCAGATAATCGGTAATCGTAAAATTATCTTCGGCATAAGCCACCGCCTCGTGCGAGTAAATGGGTTTGTCGCCCATTGTCATGTTAATAGGTGTTTCGTTTCCTGATTCTTCTTTCAACGACGAAACTCCCGGACGGAATGTATGATAAGTATAGTTGGCTCCAAATTTTATTTCATGGTTCGGGTTAGGCGCATAGTCGAAATCTACTTTTGCCGACCAATCTTCGATGCCCGATCGGTATCCCATCGAGAAAGAATAGTCATAAGGGCTTGGAGGTTCGCTCTTATAGATATCAGTCATCTTCAAATAAAATCGGTAGCGGGTATAAGCCGCTGTAGTATTCATGAAGAGTTTATTGTTGATCATTCTGTTCCATCGGAGCGCTGTTACCACATTTCCCCAATCCCAATCCATTTTCATCTTTTCGCTGTAGCTCATCGGCTTATTATTTTCGTCGTAATTCGTTCCCGATCTCATTTGATAGGAAGCATATATCACATCATCTCCCATATAAGCGCTTAAATAAAGTCGGTCTTTGTCCGAAAACTTATGATTGATTTTGGCATTCAAATCGTAGAAGAAATATCCTGCCGAAACACCTTTTGCACCTTCCGACGCGGCAGCTATCTTGATAATAGGCTGCGCTATTACATCGTAATATGTCCGCCTTGCCGAGATATTAAAACTTGTTTTATCTTTAATGATCGGACCTTCGAAGTTTAATTTTGAAGAAATAAGTCCAATGCTGATGTTTCCATGATATTCTTTCATATTTCCATCGTTCATGCGGATGTCGAGTACCGACGAGAGCCGTCCGCCAAAACGTGCGGGAAAACTTCCTTTGTACAGGGTTACGTTTTTGATGGCATCGGCATTAAATACCGAGAAGAAACCGAACATGTGGTTGACGTTGTACACCGGAACACCATCCAGCAATAGCAAATTCTGATCGGGTCCTCCTCCGCGTACATACAATCCTGCAGATCCTTCGGTTCCACCTTGCACACCGGGCAATAACTGCAGAGCTTTCAGGACATCAGTTTCTCCAAATAGAGTCGGAATGGCTTTTATCTGCGCGATAGGTACTTCAATGGCACTCATCTGCGTTCCGCGTACGCCTAAATCTGTTTGATGTCCGATAACGGTTACTTCCTTCAGCTCGTTTGACGTGTCGAGTCGAATATTCATGATCGTGTCTTTCGACAAACTGAAATCTACTTGTTGACTAGCGTAACCGACATAGGAGAAGCGTAGATTAGCTTTACCTTCGGAAAGCGTAAGGGAGTAAAAACCATAAGAATTGCTTACCGAGCCTTTGGCTGTTTTCGAATCGTAAACGGAAGCGCTGATAAGTGTTTCTCCACTTTTAGCATCGGAAATGTAACCGCTGATGGTATAGTCTTTAGCCAAAGAAACGAGTGAAAAGACCAACGCAACGAAACAAAGATAGATTCTTAGCATTGTAGATTGTTTAGTTTGTTAAAATTAGTCATAAAAACGTCAAAAGTAATAAATTATTTTACGCGGGATTTTATTTCTGTTGATATTCTCTCTTAATAGACGTAAAGTTTTTTGAAAACTTGCATACGAGCCTTAAAAGAAAATGCAGAGAATGATGTCATCGCAAATGAAACTTTCTGATTAACTCTTCGAAGTTTTAGCGGATAATATGCAAATACCAATAAATTGCAATAAAAAACAAGCTGTTTATTTGATTTTTTCAAAAAAAATGTAGAAATTTGAAGGCAATAATTTCTAAAGCTTTAAATCGCTATAAATAAAAACTATAAAATCAACAAGAATGGACGTAGAGAAAAAAAAGATTGAAATTGACCGGAAAGAGAATGATATCATTTACTCGAAAGCAATTAAAGCAGGGAAGAGGATTTATTATTTAGATGTAAAAAAGAGCCGTAATGATGATTTGTTTTTGGCAATAACCGAAAGTAAAAAGAAAATAATCGGTTCTGATGATGACGTTCAGGTGTTGTACGAAAAACACAAGATATTTTTATATAAAGAAGATTTCGATAAGTTTGTTGAAGGATTGGAAGATGTCATAGGCTTTATAAAGCAAGGCAATGCTGCTGAAGATTCAGCGGAGAAACAACCCGAAATCGAAACTAAGGATTCCGAAGGAAAAGACGAAGAAGAATCGAAATCCAAAAGTTTTTTCGATAAATTTAAATTTTAATCCTTTTTTATCTAAATACTCGGAAATTACAGCATATTTTGTTTGAAACTTCTTTGACGATTATGCAAGTAGATTTAAAATTAGATGACTCGGATTGGACAATAGAGAACAATGTCGCTGTTAGAGGATATTGTTTCGATGAAAAGAATCAATTTTATACTCACAATCATTTATTGTCTTATTTCTCATCTGTTACTGATGAAGAATCTTTTCTCTCCTCGCTAAAAAAAGCTAATGGGATATTTTCTGTTATCATCCAACTCGAGAACATATTGTTAGCTGCTTTCGATAAAACTCGTACAC
>DAIOHI010000267.1:0-4168 GCA_036744815.1 Paludibacteraceae bacterium | reverse complement strand
GCTTCTCCTTTTTTCAACACTGTGCTGCGTGTTGTTTCTGCAACGTAATCAGCTAAAGCTTCCATTTCCGGTTCGCCCGGCAGATCAATACGTTTAATAATAATGCCTGTATTGTCGGCTGCCGGTTTGAATGTCAATGATATATCCAATCCAGTATGAAGACCTTTGCCGGTAAAAGAAAAAGCTTGTTGAATACTTCTTTGTTTCATAAATATCGTTTCATTCTAATAAAAACAGAGCTTCCCTATATTTAAATTAAGGGAATGTTTTTCATAGATTTTATGTTTTAGGATTTGAGTTTTCTTCCAAGATTTGAATTTTTCTCTGCAATTGATAAACTAATTGCTGTAATTCAGGAAGATTTTTATAAACGACTGCCGATCGACGGAAATTTGCAACAGGAATTGCCGGATATCCTTGATGTGCTTCGTTAGCTTTCTTGATGGAATTAGGCACTCCCGTTTGAGCGGCTAAAATAGTACCTTCAGCAATATGCAAATGTCCAGCTACGCCCACTTGTCCGGCAAATATGCAACGTTTTCCCACCTTTGTGGATCCTGCTATGCCGGTTTGTGAAGCAATAACCGTATCCGCATCTATTTCAACATTGTGCGCTATCTGAACGAGATTGTCAATTTTAACTCCACGACGGATAATGGTGCTTCCCATTGTTGCCGAATCAATCGTCGTGTTTGCACCAACTTCTACATCATCTTCCAAAACAACATTGCCTCGTTGCGGAATTTTTTTGTAGGAACCATCTTCCGTAGGAGCAAAGCCGAAACCATCGGCACCAATAACAACTCCCGCGTGCAAAATACAATTATGTCCCAATATGCTATTGGCATAAAGTTTTACGCCGGAATATAATATCACGTTATCGCCGATTGTTGTTCCGTCCTCAATGCTGCAATGCGAATGAATGGACGCGTTCTTGCCAATCAACACATTTTTACCGATATAAACGAAAGGCGCGATGTAAGCTCCTTCGCCAACAACAGCCGTTGCTTCGATATGCGCTTGTGGCGAAATTCCGGTTTTCCGAGGAGTAGTCTGCTCAACCAATGACAATAATTTAGCCAATGATTCGTAAGCATTTTCAACAAAAATAAGTGTAGGAGAAACTTCCTTTTCAGGGCTAAAGTCACGGTTTACCAACACGATACTTGCCTGACTTGTATATAGAAAGTGGTTGTATTTGGAGTTAGACAGAAAGCTTAGAGTGCCGGAACTACCTTCTTCTATCTTCGCAAAATCATGAACCTTAACAGATGGATCTCCGAGTATCTCTCCTCCTAAGTAATCCGCAATTTGTTGAGCCGTAAACTCCATTCTTTTAATTAATTTTAGTCTGCAAAAGTAATAAACTATTTTTAAACCACAATAAAACCTCATAGGTATTCGTCTCCTGGTGTCAGGAAAGCATTTCCTAAATTTAGAGGCAGCTTATTTTTTATAAAAAAAATAAAAGCCCACTTTTATAGACGGGAATATTGATCGAAAACTTGCATCCTGTCGATAAAAAAACATCGTGCATCTAATAACAAACGAGTTTGAATAAACTTTATTGTCATTACTCCGTTGTCATTTAGAACTGTAAGTGTTTTGAAAATTATTAAAGAGTCTAAAAATAAGCGATGATAATTTTTCTAAATAAGTTTTGATAAAATTTCAATAAGCTCCGAATTTTAAAGGATAATTTCCATAAAGAAACAACTATCTTTGTATCTTTACAACAAAAGAAGCTAAATAAATATGCAACTCGCTAATATATTACAAATTATAACTGCCGAAACTAAGACAAAAAAACTTCCGGACACAGATATCAACTGGTTATTGACTGACAGCCGCTCTTTATCTTTTCCGGCGGAAACTTTATTTTTCGCGATCAAAAGTGCGCGCAACGACGGACATCTTTACATCGAAGAGTTATATCGCAGACAAGTACGTTTTTTTGTCGTGAGTGAATCGCTTCCCGTCTTCGATTCGATGCCGGAAGCAGTTTTTCTTAAAGTGGACGATACGCGACTGGCTTTACAACGATTAGCCGCGGCGCATCGAAATATGTTTAATATTCCCATAATCGGAATCACGGGGAGCAATGGGAAAACGGTTGTTAAAGAATGGCTTTATCAGCTTTTGCACGACGATTTTCGCATAACACGTTCTCCACGAAGTTATAATTCGCAAATTGGTGTCCCTCTTTCCGTTTGGGCATTGAACGAAAACAGCAATCTTGGAATTTTTGAAGCGGGAATTTCCCAACCGGGAGAAATGGAACGTCTTCGGCCTGTTGTTCGCCCGACAATCGGTGTTTTTTGTAATTTGGGCGATGCGCATCAGGAGAATTTCGCCAGCCTGAAGCAAAAATGTGAAGAAAAGCTGAAACTTTTTTCCGAATCCGAAACTTTGATTTATTGTGCCGATAATAAATTGGTAGATATTTGCGTGGTGCAAGCGAAACTGAAAGCTCGACTTTTATCCTGGGGGAAAAATGAGAACGCGACAATACAAATTCTTTCGCAAGCAAAAAACGGGACAAAAACAGAAGTATCATTAAAGCTGAAAGATAAAGTATTTAATAATATAGTTATTCCTTTTACCGACGATGCTTCCATCGAAAACGCTCTGCAATGTGTTGTTACGCTTATTCATTTCAACTACGATGAAAAGGTGATTCGCGAACGAGTATTGCGACTGGAAAGTGTAGCTATGCGTTTGGATGTAAAAGACGGAATTCATAATTGTTTGATTATAAACGACAGTTATAACTCCGACTTGAACTCGTTGGAAATAGCGTTGAACTTTTTGGAACAGCAGTCAGCCGCGAAGAAAATGCCACGAACGCTTATTCTTTCCGATATTCTGCAAAGCGGACAATCGCCGGCAGAGCTTTATAAAACGGTAGCCGATTTGGTAAAGGTAAAAAACATACAACATATTATCGGAATTGGAACTGAAATATCAGCGCATGCCGAAGAATTCGATTCTTTGCAAAAAGACTTTTTCCCAACAACCGAAAGCTTCTTAAAGTCATCTTTGTCGCGGAGTTTTCAAAACGAAATTGTTTTGCTGAAAGGTTCACGTCATTTTCGCTTCGAAGATATTTCTGAAAAGCTGGAATTGATTAATCACGAAACGGTGTTGGAAGTCAACATGAACGCTTTGGTCGAGAACCTGAATTACTTTCGCTCGAAACTTCGCCCCGACACCAAAATCATATGTATGGTAAAAGCTTTCGCTTATGGAAGCGGTTCCATCGAAATAGCGCAATTGCTGCAACATCATCGGGCAGATTATTTGGCGGTAGCCGTAGCAGACGAAGGTGCCGAGCTTCGCCGCGAAGGAATACGGATGCCTATCATAGTGATGAATCCGGAGAAAGGAAGTTTTGGCGAAATTTTCGAATATTCGCTGGAACCGGAAATATATAGTTTCCGATTGCTCGACAGTTTTATTGCCGCTGCTGAAAAATTAGGTATAACGGATTATCCTATTCATGTGAAAATTGATAGCGGCATGCACCGTCTTGGTTTCGAAGCTCAAGATATTAGTCGATTGGTGGAACGCTTGAAAAATCAACGGGAAGTGAAGGTTCGTTCTGTGTTTTCGCACCTTGCCGGAGCCGACGATGCTCAGTTCGATGAATTTACCCGACAACAAATCAACGCCTTTACAGCTGCTGCCGATCAGATATCTTCTGCATTTTCGCATCGAATTATTCGTCACATCCTTAATTCGGCAGGCATCGAGCGTTTCCCCGAATATCAATTCGATATGGTTCGCTTGGGAATCGGACATTACGGCATCAGTTCGCTTTCGGACGTGAAACTGCAACAAGTTTGCTCGTTGAAAACGGTTGTTTTACAGATAAAAGAATTGAAAAAAGGCGAAACAGTTGGTTATAGTCGCAAGGGTGTTTTGAGTAAAGACAGCCGTATTGCCGTGCTTCCAATCGGATATGCCGATGGATTCGACCGCCGTTTGGGAAATGGCAAGGGCGAAATATGGATTAATGGAAAAAGAGCTAAAACCGTAGGTAATATCTGTATGGATCTATGTATGATTGATGTCAGCGGAATTGATGCGGAAGAAGGCGACGTGGTTGAAGTATTCGGCAACAACATCAGCATTTCGGAAATAGCTGATAAAATCGGCACAATATCTT
>DAIOHI010000266.1:0-4179 GCA_036744815.1 Paludibacteraceae bacterium | reverse complement strand
CGATCTTAGCGGAAAAATCTGTTTTAAAACACAAGAGCCAACAGTGGATACGAAAGAGTTAAGTAAAGGAATGTATATTCTAAGGGCTACAGACACAAAAACCGGCACAAGAGCCTCAGCTAATTTCATAGTATTTTAGTCTTTTAAGTTGAGTAGAAAGAGAATATCCGCAATGTTGCCTGAAAAGGATTTATTGCGGATATTTTTCTACTTTATAAAAAAACACACATTAATAATCAGCCGATGAATTCCACCTAAGTTACAACCCAGCTCTGCCGACCTCAGGACTTACTCCTGTCAACTTCACGGCAATGGACGTACCATCAAGTTGATATAGAGTGTACCATCAAGTTGAAATAGAGCGTACCGTCAAGTCGATACAAAACGTACCATCAAGTTGATATAGAGCATGCCGTCAAGTCGATAGAATTGTACCGTCAAGTCGATACAAACCGGTCATAAGTATGTCCGTTCCGATGCCTCTCTATTTGTTGTTGCTGCCCTGCAAAACAAGGCTTAGTCTGAGGCAATAAAATTAAATAACACGAAATATAATTGTGTAACAGTAATGACTGTGGACACAACGTTTTTAATAAAGAGAATTTTCTGATGAAAAAGGTCATAGCATTATCATTGTTTTGTTTATTCTTTACTTACAACTCTTTTGGAGTTAACTATACTATTCCCACGCAAGAAAGCGTGAAAGCAAATGCAAATAAAATTGCCAATTGGCAGATGGCAAACTTTACTTATTCCAGTTCCGGTAATTTACATGACAACGGCATTTCCTCCTGGACTCATTCGGTGTTGTATCTCGGTCTTAGCGAATGGGCAAAAATAGAAGATCCGGACGCGGCATACTCTGATTGGCTCTACAATATCGCTACAAAAAGTCAATGGAAACTGAATGGTATTTATCCATATCATGGCGATGAGTTTTGTGTAAGTCAGTTTTTTGTAAGCATGTACCGCAAGCATCAAGATGAAAAAATGCTTAGCAATACAATCCAGCGAGTTGACTATATATTGAATAATCCGCCCAACTCTTCCATGAGTTATAAAAACAAACAAGCCTGGACTTGGTGTGATGCCTTGTTTATGGCTCCTCCTCTGTATGCGCAACTCTCGTCAATAAAAAACGATGGAAAGTATCTTGATTTTATGGACAAAGAAGTGAAGAAAACCTATAACCATTTGTTTGATAAAAGCGAAAAGCTCTTCTTCAGGGATGATAGCTACTTTGATAAAACGGAAGCCAATGGCGAAAAAGTATTTTGGGGAAGGGGCAATGGTTGGGCTCTAGCCGGCATTGCCAATATACTGAAGGCTTTGCCTGCCAATTCGGAATATCGTTCCTACTACGAAGGTATATTTCGAGACTTGGCTTTAAGCCTCATAGCAATACCCGACCGGCAAGGAGGCTGGCATGCCAGCTTGCTCGACCCTGACAGCTATCCGGCTGTTGAAACAAGTGCGACGGCATTGATAACCTATGCTTTAATCTACGGATTGAATAATGATTTATTGACCGAAGCGGAAGCTCTTCGTCCCGCGCTTAAGGCATGGAGTAAGTTGTGCGACGCGATACATGATAATGGTAAATTGGGCTGGGTACAACCCATAGGGCAAGATCCTAAAACAATAACCAAAGACATGACGGCTACATTTGGAGTTGGTGCTTTCTTTCTCGCGGCTTCCGAGATGTATATTTTTCTCAATAATAATCAAATAAACCTTGCTCCTGAAATTGAGTTTCTACAAGAGAACTACAATCTGATAAAAGGCAATTGTATAAAACCAGAAATGTGTTTCTTTGCTCCTGTAAAAGATAGGGATATAGAATTCCAATCTTCCGATTCTAAGGTTGTACAAGTGCAGCCCGATGGCAGCTTATGTGCCATTGCAGCAGGAACTGCAGTGATAAGCGCTACATACAAACCCAATCCGACAAAAACGGCTACCTGCATAATAGATGTTACTGAAACAAGCTACTTTAAAAATGTCTTCTTCGATTTCGGCTCATCCCTTTCTCCGGTAAGTGAAAACGCCTTGAAGGTTTCGTCTAAAACTCTTTTTACTGAAAACACGACTTATGGGTGGCTTTCGAGTACTGGTTTAGGAGAGCGCTACCTAAGCAAGCCTGCCGACAACCTAGAGTTGAGAGGCTTTATAGCCGGCGCCGTTCCGGCAACATTTAAAGTTTTGTTGGAGAATGGGCAGTATGACGTTACGCTAACACAAGGAGATGCCGACTATCCTCACGAATATATGATTGTGAAGGCAAATGGAGTAAGCAAACTGGAAAATATCACTTCGGCAAAAGGAAGCTACGAAATAAATACATTCGAAGTTGAAGTTGATAAAAATGACCTTGAACTTGAGTTCTCAAAAGTAAAGCAAGGTGATCCTAACTGGGTGGTCAATTCGGTTAAAATTAATCGAAAAGCCGCTTCAGGACTTGATAAAACATCAATGGACGGGCTAAATAATCCCAAAACAAAAATAACGATTTATGATTTGGCTGGGAAAGAGCTCCTTAGTACAAGCTTAGGGCTTCGGAATGTACATCAAATTTTAGATGCTAACAAGCTTCGTAGTGGTGTTTATTTAGTACGCTATCAATTGGGACGAGAATCGAAAGTAGTTAAGTATGTATTATGAAATGTATTTAGAAAACGCAAAATAACCTCTTTGTAAACAATAACCTCAAAACTTTACCATTATGAAAAACAAAACAGTATTATTTTATTCTTAGTATTGTTATTGCAAAGTACTTCTGCCACTATCTATCGGGTAGGAGCGACATGGGGCGGTCAAGCTAATTACACAACTCTGACCTAACTATATTGCCGCGGGAAGGAACACTTTGCTATGCCGATGGATCTACTCAAACTGATACTAGAACTGTTGATGATGTAATTGCAGTAGGGCATTCTATTATGTAACAGCATGAAGGGTAAACTTAATACGGAAGATTATGCTCGAAATCAATATGAAGTAGGAAATCCGACATAGAAACTTTACCTTTGTATAGAAATTAAATAAACATGTTTCTTAGACAGACTCTAAGAAAGTTATTATAAGCAATAAGAAAACAACTATTTTAATATATAACACTTTAATATCATAAATCATTATGGATAAACACATGAAAATTGCCGATAATTTTGCTATATCGGGAACTCCGTCAAGCATAGCTGTGTTAGGAGCAGGGCATATCAATGATTCGTATATCTTGCATACTCAGGAAGTTGATAAACCTAATTACATGTTGCAGAGAATTAATCATCATATATTCAAAGACGTGAATATGTTGCAAAACAATATTAAGCTCGTTACTGAACATATCCGTAAAAAACTCAACGAAAAAGGTGAAAGCGATCTTGAACGTAAGGTATTGACTATAGTTCCAGCTAAAGATGGGAAATTATATCATTTTGATGGTGAAAGTTATTGGCGTATATATGTATTTATAGAAGGAGGAAAAAGCTTTGACGCCATTACGCCGCAACTTGCCTATGAAGCCGGAAAAGCATTTGGTGATTTTCAATCGTATTTGGCAGATCTTCCTGTGGAGTTGGGTGAGACAATCCCTGACTTTCATAATATGGAATTTCGTTTGGAGCAATTTCTTCAGGCATTGAAAGATGACTTAGCCGGAAGAGTGGAAACTAACCGCGATATTATAAATGAGATAGAAAAACGAGCAGAGGAAATGTGTCTGCCCAACAAATTATACCGTGAAGGACAGTTACCTAAACGTACCAATCATTGCGATACTAAAGTAAACAACATAATGTTTGATAACAAAGGGAATGTGCTGTGTGTAGTGGATTTGGATACAGTAATGCCTGGATTTGTGTTGTCAGATTTTGGTGATTTTATGAGAACCGGAGCTAATACGGGAGATGAGGATGATGCCGATTTGAGTAAAGTAGGGATTAATATGGATATTTTTAAATCTTACACTCAAGGCTATGCTGAAAAAGCAAAAACATTCTTGCTGCCTGTCGAGATAAATAATTTGGCATTTGGAGCAAAACTATTGACTTATATGCAGACTGTACGATTCTTTACGGATTATCTGAATGGTGATACCTATTATAAAATTCATTTTCCTGAACATAATTTGCAGCGTACAAAAGCGCAATTGAAACTTCTTCAAGACATGGAAGCGCA
>DAIOHI010000265.1:0-4204 GCA_036744815.1 Paludibacteraceae bacterium | reverse complement strand
CGATGCACCAAAGCGGCGTTGAGAACGTAGTGGCATCTTCAGGAACTTCGCTTACACAAGGACAAATCCGTCTTATTCATCGTTTCACCCCAAATGTCACGGTAATTTACGACGGCGATGCTGCAGGAATAAAAGCATCCATACGAGGAATTGATCTATTGTTGGAAGAAGGCTTGAATATTAAAGTTCTTCTTTTGCCCGACGGTGACGATCCCGATTCATTTGCCCGAAAACACAACGCTTCCGATTTCATCGAGTTTGTGGAGCAAAATTCCCTTGATTTTATCCGCTTTAAAACCAATCTTTTGCTGAAAGATGTGGGTAATGATCCCGTAAAACGCGCAGGATTAATTACAGATATTGTACGAAGTATCGCCATCATTCCCAATCCGATTATTCGTTCGGAATACGTGAAAGAATGTAGTTCGCTGCTTCATGTCGAAGAATCCATTCTTTATCATGAAATAAATAAACTTAAGCAAAACGAACGCGAAAAAAACATTATCCGTGAACGCACTCAGCAAGATCGTGCATCGGCTATAAAAGAAGATCAAACTTCTTCGCCAACGCTTATTGCTGCTTCAGCTTTCGAACAGGAAGAACGAAATTTGCTGGAAGCTTTGATACGTTACGGCGAAAATGTCTTATATTATTCTGATGCTGAAACAGGGAAAAACGAAATTCCGGTTCATGTCGGCGACTTTATTTTAGAGGAATTAGAACGCGATAATTTGGAGTTCTCTCATCCGGTGCATTACGGAATGATGGAACAATATAAGGAACATTACAAAAACGAGAATTTTACTGCCGAACGTTTTTTTATCAATCATTCTAATTCGGAAATAAGCTTGTTAGCAGCCGATCTGATTGCTGAGAAATATACTTTAAGCAAAATTCATTCAAAGATAAAAAAATTGCCGTCGGATAGCGAACGCTTGATTGAATTGATTCCAAGACTGGTTTTTGAATTTAAAAACAGTTATATCCTAAGCTTGATACGCGAGAAATTACTCGAAATGAAAAATGCTTCCGAAGCCGGAAATGTAGAACAAGTAAACGAAATTATGACGGAAATAGGACGTCTGAATCAAATTCAGCAACAACTTTCGAAAACTTTGGGAGAGCGAATTATAATAAAAATATAATAATATCGATTTTGGATTGTCTATTTGGTAAGCAATCTGAAATCTGAAATCTGAAAAATGCTTTTATTCGATCAAATAATATTCGGTCCTATTCACAGTCGGCGTTTAGGACTTTCGCTTGGCGTGAATTTACTGCCCATTGACGCTAAAATATGCTCCTTCAATTGCATTTACTGCGAATGCGGATTTAACACAACCATGCGCGAATGGCCCATGCCTACTCGCGAACAAGTGCGCGAATGTTTGGAAATAAAATTAGCGCAAATGACAGAAGAAGGCAAATTGCCCGATGTTATTACCTTTGCAGGAAACGGCGAACCTACATTGCATTCTGAATTCGAAGGAATAATAGACGACTGCATCGAATTGCGGAATCGCTTCTGTCCATCGGCAAAAGTAAGCGTACTGACAAATTCTACACGAATACATAAACCAAATATTTTCCGTGCTTTACAAAAAGTAGAAAATCCGATTCTGAAGCTCGACTCAGCCTTCGATCGCACGCTTCGCATAATGGATCAACCTGCGGGAAAGATATTTAATGTTGCTTGGTTAGTGGAACAGATGAAGCGTTTCGAAGGTAATTTTATTGTTCAAACCATGTTTTTGCGTGGAGAGCATAATGGCGAAAAATTTGACAACACGAGCGAAGAAGAAGTTTCAGCATGGTTGAATATTTTACAAGAAGTGAAACCGCGTCAGGTAATGATTTATTCGCTTGATCGCGAAGCTCCGGTAAAAAGTTTGGAAAAAATTCAGCTTGCCGAATTAAACACAATTGCCGAACGAGCAAGACGCGAAGGCTTTAATGTATCAGTAGCAGGATAAAAAGTAACAACAAAAATAAATCTTTATGAAAAACTTAGAACCCAAAGCACTTTGGAATTATTTCTACGAAATAACACAAATTCCACGTCCATCTAAAAAAGAAGAGCAAATAACCGCTTATTTGAAAGCCTTTGGCGAAAAGCATCAACTAGTTACTAAAATCGATAAATCTGGCAATGTATTGATTAGTAAACCAGCCACGGAAGCTTACGAAAATGCGAAAACGATTATTCTACAATCTCATCAGGATATGGTTTGTGAGAAAAACAACGGCGTTGAGTTTAACTTCGATACCGATGCTATTCAAACCTATATTGACGGCGACTGGTTGAAAGCCAAAGGCACAACTTTGGGAGCTGACAATGGAATCGGGATGGCAATTTCCTTAGCTATTTTAGCTGATAATAATTTGCAACATCCTGCTATCGAATGCCTTTTTACCGTGGATGAAGAAACGGGACTGACCGGAGCTTTCGCGCTGGGAAATGATTTTATGACGGGTGACATTTTAATTAATCTCGATTCGGAAGACGACGGCGAAATTTTTATTGGTTGCGCCGGAGGAATTGATACGGTAGCAAACTTATCTTTTACCGCCGAAAAAGCACCTCAAAACTACTTCACTTTCGAAGTTTCTGTAAAAGGATTGCTTGGAGGACATTCCGGCGATGACATCGACAAAAATCGCGGAAATGCCAACCGAATTTTAAGTCGTTTTTTGTGGAATGTAAACAAGAAAATTGATTTAAGAATACATAGTTTTGATGGAGGAAATTTACGAAACGCCATTCCACGCGAAGCGCTTGCCATAGCGGCTGTTCCTATGTCCGAAAAAGAAAATTTAAGAGCTTGGTTTAATATATTTAGTGCTGAAATTGAAGGTGAAATTTCTCGCTTCGAACCACAATTAACACTTTCGTTGGAGTCAGCTTCCAAACTTGATACTGTTATTGACAAAACAAGCTCTGATAATTTGATCAATGCACTTTATTCTTGTCCAAATGGCATCGTTGCGATGAGCGTGGATATGCCCGGAATGGTTCAAACATCGACAAATTTAGCGGCAATTAGAACAAAAACCGACAATACGATTGAAATAACAACCAGCCAACGAAGCTCGGTGGAATCGGAGAAATACGACATTGCCAACCGCGTTGAAGCAATTTTTCTTTTAGCTGGAGCAAAGGCGGAGCACGGCGATGGCTATCCCGGATGGCAGCCGAATATCAAATCCGAAGTATTGAAAACTGCGCAAAGCAGTTATAAAAAATTATTCGGAGAAGATGCTCTCGTTCGCTCCATTCACGCGGGATTGGAATGTGGACTTTTCCTTGAAAAATACCCGCATTTGGATATGATTTCCATTGGCCCAACTATGCGTGGCGTGCATTCTCCCGACGAACGATTGAGTATTTCGGCAACTCAAAAATGCTGGGATTGGTTGATTGAAATTTTAAAAAATTCGAAATGATGAATTTTAAGAAAATATCTATCGTTGTAATTATCCTTTTTTCCTTCGGCATTAAATGTTCTCTTCATGCACAAGATTTAGTTGTTGGATCATATAATATCCGATACGAAAATCAAAGCGATGCGGAAAAAGGAAACGGATGGAAAAATCGCTGTCCTGTTATCACTCAATTAATCAAATTCAACGACTTTGATATTTTGGGAATGCAGGAAGTTTTGGATGGTCAATTGGAGGATTTGTTAAAGGAAATGTCCGAATATGATTATGTTGGCGTAGGACGCGACGATGGGAAGAAGAAAGGAGAATATGCTCCAATTTTATATAAGAAGGAGCGGTTTTCTTCGCTTCAATCCGGAGTGTTTTGGTTGTCGGAACAAACAGATTTTCCTAATAAAGGATGGGATGCTGCATTGCCTCGCATTTGTACCTGGATAGAATTGTTTGATAAAAAGACGAACGATACGATCTGTTTTTTCAATCTTCACATGGATCATATCGGTGTTGAAGCGCGAAAAGAAAGTGCGAAATTAGTGCTTAAAAAGATAAATGAAATAAGCAAAAAGCATGCAGTAATATTAACGGGCGACTTCAATGTCGATCAAACGAATGAAAGTTATTATTTACTTGCCAATTCGAAAATCTTGTCCGATTCTTATGAAAAAGCCACGGTTTGCTATGCTCTTAACGGGACTTTCAATAATTTTAATCCCAATTTGGTAACAGACAGCCGAATCGATCACGTTTTTGTTTCAAATCATTT
>DAIOHI010000264.1:1433-4205 GCA_036744815.1 Paludibacteraceae bacterium | reverse complement strand
CCTTCTATCGCGAACTTTACCCGATGAGCGAGGACGCGCTTTTCCACATCCATTTAAATGTGGATTATCCTTTCAATTTGACCGGTGTATTGTATTTCCCGAAAATTAAAAACACCATCGAACTGCAAAAGAACAAAATACAGCTCTATTGCAATCAGGTTTTTGTTACTGACTCGGTGGAAAACATCGTACCCGAATACCTGACATTATTGCATGGTGTTATTGATTCGCCGGATATTCCGCTTAATGTATCGCGCAGCTACTTGCAAAGCGATGCGAATGTGAAAAAAATCTCCGGACACATCACTAAAAAGGTTGCCGACCGCTTGAATGAGATATTTAAAAACGACCGCCCTCAATTCGAAGAAAAGTGGGACGACCTGAAGATTTTTATTCAATACGGAATGCTGAGCGACGAGAAATTCTACGAGCGTGCCGAAAAGTTCGCTTTGTTCAAAAATGTGGATAGCAAATCCTTTACTTTTGATGAATACAAAACCCTTGTCGGCGAAAGCCAAAAGGATAAAAACGGCGACCTTATTTACCTTTACACTACCGACACCGACGCGCAATACAGCTATATCGAAAACGCGAAGGAGAAAGGTTACGATGTATTATTGATGAACGGACAACTGGATGTGCATGTGGTAAGCCAATTGGAACAAAAGTTCGAAAAAACACGTTTCGTGCGTGTGGATAGCGATACGGTTGATAAACTGATACAAAAGGATGACAGCGAAAAGGTAACGCTTAGCAACGATCAACGCGAAGCCCTGATTGCCGTGTTTGAGTCGCAATTACCGGCAATGGATAAGATGAACTTTATCGTTACCTTCGAGCAGTTGAGCGCGTCGAGCAATCCGCTGTTTATTACTCAAAATGAATTTATGCGCCGGATGAAAGAAATGTCGGCGATGCAGGGAGGCATGATGGCTTTTTACGGCGAAATGCCCGACAGCTACAACTTGGTGGTAAATACCGGACATCCGCTTATCGAAAAACTACTTGCCGAAGGCGACAATGCTTATGCTAAAGAAATAGCACCTTTCGCAGCCGAACTGAGCGAAGTTGAAGCGCAACAAAACGCTCTCAATGATAAGAACAAAGGCAAGAAAGACGAAGAAATCCCTGCTATTGATAAGTCGGATTTGGAGGACTTGCAAAAGAAAATAGACGAACTGAAAGGCAAGAAAACCGATCTTTACAAAGCCTTTGCTTCGGGCAACAAACAAGTGCGTCAGTTGATTGACTTGGCATTGCTTGCCAACAATATGCTGAAAGGCGAAGCCTTGGCAAAATTCGTAAAACGTAGCGTAGAGTTACTTTAGAATATAGATCATTCTTAGTACATGGCAAAAGTTAATTTTAAGTGATTAGTAATTATACTATTGCCTGAAAGGCATTATCTACGTAACCGCATGTAAGCGAAGCGCAACTTGCGGTAAAAGCAACAACAGAATCTTTGCCTGTCAGGCAAAACATTTCTTTAGTTCTGCCTTGCAGGCAGTTATTTGCTAACTGTTTCAACCATAGGTCAACGACCTATGGTTATGAAGATAAGGCTTTTCAAGCCTCTTTATAATATTCTTGTTATGTATTAAGTATTTTCAAGAAGCGGAAGAGTTTTTATTCTTCCGCTTTTCCCTTTCTCCCTTTTCCTGTTCAAAATCGTTTCAAATAAAAAGAATTCCGTATTTTTGTCTTTCAGAAAATAAGATAAAAAGGACTAAATGAAATATATTGTTATACTTGGCGACGGTATGGCAGACGAAGCGATTGCTTCGCTTGGCGGCAAAACTCCTTTGCAGGCGGCACACAAACCGTACATCGACCACATAGCTTCTGTTGGTCGATGCGGAATGCTTGACACAATTCCCGCCGGATTTCACCCGGGGAGCGAAATAGCCAATCTCAGTGTGTTGGGTTACGATTTGCCTAAGGTATTCGAAGGTCGCGGTTCGCTCGAAGCCGCCAGTATGGGTGTTGCTATCGAGCCGGGCGAAATGGCGATGCGCTGCAATCTTATTTGCGTCGAAAACGGAAAGATAAAGAATCATTCAGCCGGACATATCAGCAATGAAGAAGCCGAAGAATTGATTCTTTTTTTGCAAAAGGAATTGGGCGACGATATTATTAGTTTTTATCCCGGTGTTTCTTACCGCCATTTGTTAAAGATGAAAGGCGGAGATAAACGCTTGGATTGTACGCCTCCGCACGATGTTCCCGGTACGCCTTTTGCCGATGTGATGATAAAAGCGGAAACGCCCGAAGCGCAAGTTACTGCCGATAAATTAAACGAACTTACTTTGCGTTCGCAGGCTTTGCTCGAAAATCATCCTGTAAACCTGAAGCGTGCCGCGCAGGGAAAGGATAAGGCGAACAGCATTTGGCTGTGGTCGCCCGGCTATAAACCCGAAATGAAAACCTTGCTCGAAACCTATAATTTAAAAAGCGGTTCGGTAATTTCGGCAGTCGATTTGATACGCGGTATCGGCGTATATGCCGGACTGAAAGTGATAGAGGTGGAAGGCATCACCGGGCTTTACGACACGAATTACGAAGGCAAAGCGCAAGCCGCCATCGAAGCCTTGCGTACGGACGATTTTGTGTATCTGCACATCGAAGCCAGCGACGAAGCCGGACACGAAGGCAATGTGGATTTAAAAATAAAGACGATCGAATACTTGGACGAGCGCATTGTACGTCCGATTTGGGAAGAACTGTCGAAGTGGGACGAAGCCGTTTCTTCCCAAATCGGACGTACAATGCGCT
>DAIOHI010000264.1:0-1423 GCA_036744815.1 Paludibacteraceae bacterium | reverse complement strand
GGGACGAAGCCGTTTCCATTGCCATTCTACCCGATCACCCAACACCTTGCGCCATCCGCACACATACCAATAAGCCGATTCCCTTTATTATTTACCGCCTTGGCGAACAAGCCGATGATGTGAAAGTTTACGATGAGTTCGCTTGCGAAAAAGGAAGTTATGGATTGTTGCGTGGAGCGGAGTTTATGCGGGAGTTTGTAAGATAAAAAAGCGGAAAAAGGAAGGAAACTTCGAATACTGCAATCTTGCAGACGTTCTGCAAACAAGCCGGAGCGGGAAAGTTATCTTGCAGAAAGCCTGCAAAGCTGCCCGAAGGGCAAAAGCAATCTTGCAGTAGCTCTGCAAATATATCGAGGTTGGAGAAGCAGCCCAGCAGAAGCTCTGCAAAGGTGACGGGATGAAAACTAAGGTTTGCAGAAGCTCTGCAAACATGCCATGACGAAAAAGCAAGGATGCAGAAGTTCTGCAAATAAAACATGGCGGAAAAGGATAGCTGCAGAAGCTCTGCAAGCGATACAAAATGAAAAACAAGTATTGCAGAAGTTCTGCAAATGAGTCTTGGAGAGAAAAGAGATTTGCAGAAGCTCTGCAAAGGAAGGCGGAGTAGAAAGCAAAGCTTTTCAAGCGGCTTTTAGTGAAAATAACATAATACACGATAAAAATTAAGTGATTGACAATTATGCTATTTGCCTAAAAGGCATTATCTACAATAACCGCATGTAAGCGAAGCGCAACTTGCGGTAAAAGCAACAATGGAATCTTTGCCTGCAAGGCAAAACATTTCTTTAGTTCTGCCTATGGTTATGAAGATAAGGCTTTTCAAGCCGTTATAATTTGTCATGTATTAAGAATATAAACAATCATTTATAAATCCCTCCTTCGGGGAGGCTAGGAGACTAAATATGAAGTATTACAGTACCAATAAACAAGTATCGGATGTTAGTTTGGAAGATGCCGTAGTGAAAGGCTTGGCAGAAGACAAGGGTTTGTTTATGCCGAATGAAATAAAGAAGTTGCCGCAATCTTTTTTTGATAATATTGAGACTCTTTCCTTTCAGGAAATAGCTTATGCGGTTGCCGATGCTTTTTTTGGCGAGGATGTGGAAGTCGATGCGCTGAAAGCAATTGTGTACGATACGCTTAATTTCGATGTGCCTTTGGTACAGGTAAAGGATAATATTTACAGCCTCGAACTTTTTCACGGACCTACTTTGGCTTTTAAGGATGTCGGCGGACGTTTTATGTCGCGGCTCTTGGCGTATTTTATCAATAAAAAAGGAAAATCCGGTGAAGCTGTAAATGTCTTGGTTGCGACTTCGGGCGATACAGGCAGCGCAGTTGCCAACGGATTTTTAGGCATTGAAGGCATTCATGTTTATGTACTTTATCCTAAAGGTTTGGTGAGTCCTATTCAGGAATGCCA
>DAIOHI010000263.1:0-4213 GCA_036744815.1 Paludibacteraceae bacterium | reverse complement strand
TCCATTCGATTGGCAATGCGAGCGAACGGCATCAATTTCATCCTGCGTATCGAAGTTATAACGATTGAAAACGACCAATACATCCTGTCCGAATGATTTCAGGTTTTTGATATGCTTATCCATATTGCCAAAGCCTTTTAGCAAGCCTTGCATATTGGGTTTCTTTATTTCTTCTACCGGGATGTTGCCGTGAAGTTTCAAGGCTTGTGCCGTAACGACAAGCACCGACAAACTTGGCTTCAATCCAGCCTTGCGGCATTTGATATTGAGGAATTTTTCCGCGCCCAAATCAGCACCGAATCCCGCTTCGGTCACTACATAATCGGCGTATGTCATCGACATTTTGGTGGCAACTACCGAGTTGCAACCGTGCGCGATATTGGCGAAAGGTCCGCCATGAAGGAAAGCCGGTGTATGTTCAGTGGTTTGTACCAAGTTGGGGTGAATAGCGTCTTTCAACAAAGCGACAATAGAACCGGCAACGCCCAATTCTTTCAACAAAACCGGTTTGCCCGAGTGACGATAACCAAGTAATATATTCTCAACACGGCGTTTGAGATCATCCAAATCGGAAGCCAAACAAAGTATTGCCATAATTTCGGAAGCGGGAGTGATGTCGAAACCTGTTTCGGCAGGTACACCATTGACCGAACCGCCCAAACCGCTGACGATATTTCGCAGATTACGGTCGTTTACATCCAACACACGGCGCCAAAGCACTTGTTTTACATTGTCGGCTTTATCGCGGTTTTGGTAAATATAATTGTCGAGCAAAGCGGCTATCATGTTATTTGCCGAAGTAATGGCATGAAAATCACCTGTGAAGTGTAGATTGATATTCTCCATCGGAAGCACCTGAGTATATCCTCCGCCCGTAGCGCCGCCCTTTTGTCCGAAGCAGGGACCGAGCGAAGGCTCGCGAAGTGCCAACATGGCTTTCTTGCCGATTTTGCTTAAACCTAAAGCCAAACCAACCGATACGGTAGTTTTGCCCACACCTGCTTTATTGGGTGTAATGGCGGTAACGAGTATCAGTTTACTTTCTTTTACCTTTTTCTCATCAATCAAGCTGTAAGGAACTTTGGCAATGTGTTTTCCGTACAAATGAAGATTATCTTCGTGAATGTTGATTTGATCCGCTATTTCTTGTATAGGTTTTAATGGAATACTTTGTGCAATTTCTATATCCGACAACATATTATTTGATTTTCGATTTATGATTTACAATTGTTTCTCTTTCTTATTCCTTCTTGGCTGATTATAAAATAACAAGCATCATCGCTCCTTTGTTTCCGGGGAGCAAAGATAACTCTTTTATCCGTAGCGAGAAAGAGGCGAAAGGGAGATTTCGACAGATGTTTTTTCAGCAGATACTTGGCAGTATTTAGTGCAGAACCCCCTACCCTACTTGAATCCTTATTATGCCGGGAAAGCGCTTCCACGCCACGCAAAACAAGCCCGCAACGGCAGTGGATATAAACGAGACCTTTATATTCATGATATTAATCAACAGATACTTTTGCAACTATCGAAAGTTTTGTATTTTTACAGCATTAACCAATTACGTAAAGCGACTATGAAAGAAAAATTTAACGACAACGATGTTCCGCAAAACTATGCTCATTGTTTAAACGCCCAATGCTCATGCGCTGCCGATTGTTTACGTTTTCAAGTTGGCTCATATGCCCTTAATGATGTTTCGCATTTCACAATAGTCAATCCGACATACAATGCCGAGAAAGGCTGTCCATTCTTTCAAATCAAACAGACAATCCGCTTTGCTTCGGGAATAACACATCTGTACGACGAACTTACGCACGAAAAATACCGTAAGATAAAGAAGTCTGTTTACAACTATTTCGGGCACAGCCAGTATTACCGCATATACAACAAAAAGCGCCTTATAGAGCCGGACGACCAGGCTTTTATCCGCAATCTTTTCGCAAGAGAAGGTATTGCCAACGAACCTCTATTCGACGAATATATTGAGCGTTATGATTTCTTTTCCCGTTCATAATTCGGTTTAGTAACTACGGAACAGTTTATTCCAACAGCATGGAATATTATATTTCGTCATTATGGTACAACTTATTCCATAACTACGGAACAACCCTTACCAAAGGCATGGAACTACCTGTTTCAAGCTTATGGAATAATTTATGCCAAAGCTATAAAATAGTTTGTTTCTCATTAAGAAAGCACCTGTTTCGTAATGAGGGTAAGAGAATAAGCATCTTCGAGATATTCGCTCATCGAAGTTATTTATCCGTTTTCTAATCCGTCAAAAAATATTACCTTTGTGACTTCTTTTCCGAGCTTAAGAATGGTGCTTTTATGAAGTGGATTTCTTCTCTAAGATACTGTTCCTGCTCTATTTTCCTACATGTTACACAAATAGATGTATTTGTATTTATGAATTTAACAGAACTGAATGCGATATCGCCTATCGACGGGCGCTACCGCTCAAAAACGGAGCGTTATGGCAATTATTTTTCCGAACAAGCGCTTATTCGTTATCGCGTGTTTGTTGAAGTGGAGTATTTCATTGCGCTTTGCGAAATTCCTTTGAATCAACTGAAGGGACTTCCTTCTGCTGTTTTCTCGAAGTTGAGAAATGTATATAACGATTTTTCGGAAGCCGATGCGCAGCGTATAAAAGAAATTGAAAAAACGACCAATCATGATGTGAAAGCGGTCGAGTATTTTTTGAAGGAAAAGTTCGACGAGTTGGAACTCGATGCTTTCAAAGAATTCATTCACTTCGGACTTACTTCTCAGGACATCAATAATACATCGGTTCCTTATTCCATAAAAGAAGCTTTGGAGCAGGTTTATTATCCCGAAATGGATAATTTGCAACAACGCCTACATCATTTAGCCGACACTTGGCGCGATGTGTCCATGTTAGCGAAAACTCACGGGCAACCAGCTTCGCCAACCCGCTTGGGGAAAGAAATCATGGTCTTTGTCAGCCGATTGAATCAGCAATTGACTTTATTGCGAAAAACACCTCTGTCGGCAAAATTTGGCGGTGCCACCGGAAACTTCAATGCGCATGCCGTTGCTTATCCAACGATTGATTGGAAGAATTTCGGGAATAAATTCCTCACTGAAAAACTAGGTCTGGAGCGCGAAGCTTGGACAACTCAAATATCGAATTACGACAATCTAGCCGCTTTATTCGACGCGATGAAGCGCATTAATAATATTCTGATCGATTTTTGTCGCGATGTGTGGACTTATATCTCGATGGAGTATTTCAATCAAAAAATAAAAGCAGGCGAAGTTGGTTCATCAGCAATGCCGCATAAAGTAAATCCTATCGACTTTGAAAATGCCGAAGGAAACCTCGGTATGGCAAATGCAGTATTGAAGTTCCTGTCGTCGAAGCTACCTATTTCGCGCTTGCAACGAGACTTGACGGACAGCACCGTTTTGCGTAATGTAGGTGTGCCTTTTGCTCATACCTTGATTGCTACCGATAGCATTATGAAAGGTTTAGGGAAGTTGCTTCTTAACGAAAATGCTATTTACCGCGATTTGGATAAAAACTGGGCGGTGGTTGCCGAAGGAATTCAAACTATTTTGCGTCGCGAAGCTTATCCTTCGCCATACGAGGCTCTGAAAGCTCTGACGCGTACCAATACCGGAATTACGGAAACTTCGATACGCGAATTTATCGAAACGCTGGATGTAAACGAAACTGTGAAGGAAGAACTTCGTCGGATTACACCAAGAAATTATACCGGAGTGTAAAAACAATTAAAAATCAATAATTGCGAATTACGAATTGAACGTTAATCACAGAAAATTCCGTACTTCGTAGTCTGTAATCCGTAATTATTTCAAATGCTGAACTTTCTTGCTCTTTTACGGCGCTTTGTGCCACCATATAAGAAATATGTTTTTCTTAATCTGCTTTTCCATTTGCTGAGTACCATATTCAGCTTGTTTTCTTTCGGTGCCATCATTCCGATATTAAATATCCTATTCGGATTAAGTACGGAAACGCGTGTGTACAAAGATTGGAATGGTATTGCCGAATTCTTTTCAAATTTCACAAACAATCTTTTTTATTGGATCGAACAGATTGTATTGAATCTTGGCGCCGGAACCGCTCTGTTGTATATCGGTCTTTTCCTTGTTGTAATGACTTTTTTCAAAACAGGAACGTCGTATTTGGGATCTTATTTTATGATTCCGATTCGTACCG
>DAIOHI010000262.1:0-4223 GCA_036744815.1 Paludibacteraceae bacterium | reverse complement strand
ACTACTTAAGAATCGGAAACAATTCGAAATGTGCCGGAATTGCACCAGTTAAAAAACAATAAACTATTTATCTTCTTCTGTCTTTATATCCCTTATCATCAGCTGTATGGTTATGTTTCCATTGAAAGAGTTTTCTTCTAATGTGTAACAAATATCCAATGGATTAAGTGCCTTTAAATAATCGTTGTATTCGTACATGCGAAAAGCAATACCATTCATTACATTTTCAGAGCTGGAATCAATCAGTTCTAACTTCAAATGCTCCTGATCCTTCCCAACCAAACGACTTGTTCCGTAATCAAACACCTTTTTCGACGCAAAAACAGGTTTCATGTTCTCAGGTCCGAAAGGAGCAAATTGCTTCAATACTCGGAAGAATTTCGGTGTGATATCTTTAAATTGAATAACCGCGTCGATTTCAACCTGAGGATAAGTCTGCTCCGGTAAAATATTTTCGATAACATATTTCTCAAAACGTTCGATGAAAGCGGGAATATTTGCTTCCGGCATCGAAAGTCCTGCTGCATACATATGCCCTCCAAAATTCTCAAGCAAATCGCGGCAAGATTCGATAGCTTTATAAATGTCAAAGCCGGAAACCGAGCGAGCAGAACCTGACGCCATCCCATTTGAAACTGCAAGCACAATACTCGGTTTATAATATTCTTCAGACAAACGGGATGCAACAATACCGATGACTCCTTTGTGCCAATCGTGCTTGTAAACAACAATCGATTTTTTCTGTTGCAAATATTCACTCGAACGAATCAAAGCAATGGCTTCGTCGGTAATATTTTTATCTAAATCTTTACGATCGTTGTTGTATTCGTTGATCGTTCCGCTTTTTTCCTTAACAAAAGCAGAATCTCTCGAGACAAGCAGCTGAACAACTTCGGATGCTTGTTTCATTCGTCCGGAGGCATTTATGCGTGGTCCTATCTTGAAAACGATATCACTTATCGTGATTTCTTTGTCGTTCAGTCCGCAAACTTCGATAAGTCCTTTCACTCCCGTGCTAGGATTTGAATTGATCTGTTTCAATCCGTAATAAGCCAATATCCTATTTTCACCCGTAATAGGTACAATATCGGAAGCAATGCTTAACGCAATTAAATCGAGCAAAGGAGTTAGTTGCGAGAAAGGGATATTATTGATTAATGCAAAAGCTTGAATTAGCTTAAAGCCGACACCACAACCTGAAAGATGTTTGTAAGGATAATTGCAATCGTCACGTTTTGCATCCAAAACCGCGATGGCATCGGGAAGTTTTTCGTCTGGAGTGTGGTGATCGCAAATAATAAAATCGACACCCAAAGACGAAGCATACTTTATTTTTTCAACGGCTTTTATCCCGCAGTCAAGAGCAATAACCAAGCTATATCCGCTCTCCGAAGCATAATTAATGCCCTGCATGGAAATTCCATATCCTTCGCTGTATCTGTCGGGGATGTAATAACCGATATTAGAGGAATATTGGCTTAAAAATTTATAAACTAACGAAACAGATGTGGTGCCATCGACATCATAATCGCCATAAATTAATATTTTTTCATTTTTCTGAAGAGCAGCAGTCAAGCGTTCTACGGCTTTATCCATATCTTTCATCAAGAATGGATCGTGTAAATTGCTTAAATCGGGACGAAAAAAAGAACGGGCATCCTCAAAGGTTGTTATTCCTCGTTGCACTAACAATTCGGCTAATATAGGACTGATACTTAATTCATCGGCGATTTTTTCCTTAATTTTAATTTGCTCTTCTGAAAGGGTTTTGTAAATCCATTTATTTATCATTGTAATCCATTTTTTCAAACTCTGTAGCTTTTCTCCTCAAGAAAAGCAATCCGAAACGCCTTGTTCTTGCGACAAAAACAGGCTGGTAAAAATCTACAAAATTCCTATTTGTGGATAATTCGCAGAACACATCCATGTTTCTAAAACGCAAAACGACTATCGGTTTATCATCAACACGACTCTTTCTTATTAGAAATGTAAAAGTATAAAAAAAAATCAGAAATTGGAATAGATTTTCATTTCTGATTAAAAAACGCAGATAAGAATTCCTGATTTTTAGATGCAATATAGCACTGTAATTCGCTGATAATTTCTTAACTTTGTAGTTCACCTTAAATATAAAAAAAATAATGGCAAGATTAAATTTATTAGAAGAGACTCGATTCGAAAAACTTCCGGTAGCCGTTTTTCCTGATGCATCAACAGCATCAACGACAGTTGCCAAGCGAATCGCAGACTTAATCAAAAGCAAACAACAAAAAGGTGAGCAAGTTGTATTAGGACTTGCTACAGGTGCAACTCCTGTAAAAGTTTATGCGGAACTTGTTCGTCTTCACAAAGAGGAAGGCTTAAGTTTCCAAAACGTGGTAACATTTAACCTCGACGAGTATTATCCAATGCAACCGGATTCTGCTCAGAGTTATGTTACCTTTATGAACAAAAACTTGTTCAACCACATCGACATCAAAAGGGAAAATATCAATATTCCCGATGGCACTTTAGACCCGGAAAAAGTGGCAGAATTTTGTGTGGGTTATGAACAAAAAATCACTGATTTGGGAGGTATTGATCTCCAGATATTAGGAATCGGACGAACAGGTCATATTGGCTTCAATGAGCCGGGTTCTGCGCCTAATTCGGGAACTCGCTTAGTTACCTTGAACGATCTGACAAGAACGGATGCTTCTCATGATTTTGGATCGAAAGAAAACGTACCGACGAAAGCCATCACAATGGGAATTGGAACGATTTTCAAAGCTCGAGAAATTGTATTAATGGCATCGGGAGAAAAGAAAGCCGAAATCATAAAAAAGGCTGTTGAAGGAAATATATCTTCCGAAGTTCCGGCAACTTTCCTTCAAGGCTCCGATAATGTAGAGATCGTTTTAGATAATGATGCTGCATCGTTGTTAACGCGTTTCGATACGCCTTGGTTAGTAAAAGATTGCGATTGGAACGATTCCAAATTGGTGAAAAAAGCGGTTATATGGCTTTCTCAGGAAATAGAAAAACCAATTTTGAAACTGACCGAGAGCGACTACAACAACAATGGAATGGCAGAATTGGCAACATCTAAAGGACCGGTTTACAATATAAATATAAATATTTTTAATCAAATTCAGCATACTATTACCGGATGGCCCGGAGGAAAACCCAATGCTGACGATAGTCAGCGACCTGAGCGCGCTGTTCCTGCTAAGAAGCGTTCGATTATTTTTTCTCCACATCCTGATGATGATGTGATTTCGATGGGTGGAACCTTTATTCGTCTTGCTGACCAAGGACACGATGTGCATGTCGCTTATCAAACTTCTGGAAACACGGCGGTATGGGACGACGATGCGCTTCGTTATATTGAATTTACTACCGACTTTATGAAAGAGCGTGGTATCAACACCGCAGAAATGGAAGCTCTTTATGATAAAGCTCGCAATTTTATCGCGCAGAAAAAACCAAATCAATTGGATATTGAAGAGGTTTTAAAGGTAAAAGGATTAATTCGAAAAGGAGAAGCCATAGCAGGAGCTCGTTATGCCGGATTGCCCGATAAAAATATCCATTTTCAAAATTTACCATTCTATTTAAAGTCAAAATCGAGTGATAAAGTTGATTATGAAGAAGATATTAAATTGACGATGGATTTATTACAATCAATCAAGCCTCATCAAATTTTTGCGGCAGGAGACTTTGCAGATCCTCATGGAACACATAAAATATGCTTCGACATTGTTCATGAAGCAATGACTCGATTAAGAAAAACGGAAGAATGGACGAAGGATTGTTGGGTTTGGCTTTACCGAGGAGCTTGGCACGAATTCGAAATACATGAAATAGAAATGGCAGTACCCCTATCGCCTCAGGAAGTTCTGAGAAAACGATATGCTATATTCAAACATCAATCGCAAAAAGACATCCCTGTATATCCGGGTGATGACGAACGCGAATTTTGGGTTCGAGCCGAAGATCGCACACGCGAAACAGCTCAACTTTACGACAAACTCGGTATGGCGGAATACGAATCTATTGAAGCTTTCGTTCGTTGGAAATTCGATGACGAAGTTTAGAATGTATAACTTTTATTTATAAGAAAAGGGTATCTGAATCAGATACCCTTTTTTACACCTTAACGTGATTATATTTTTATTTTCTCAACGGCTTCAACGCTTCACCCCAAGCCACAACTTGATCAATTACTGCATTTAATTTACCTT
>DAIOHI010000261.1:0-4236 GCA_036744815.1 Paludibacteraceae bacterium | reverse complement strand
CAATAAGTGCAAGGTATTCACAAGAGGCGTACTATGTTGCGCCTCTGTTTTTCTCGCAAAGAATATCCGACCATTATCCTGTCTATGTCAAAAGCAAACTTAAATAATAGAACTATGAGAACAAAAAAATAATTATATTGGCACTATTAGCCGTTTTAGTTTCTTCTTGCAAACACGAAACCTTACGCTACGAACTTACCGAGGCGGCAAGACAGTCAATACCTTACGAGTTAGGACAGGTTGTTACTTTTATCGATTCTGCACATCAGGCCATTGATGTAACTGTAACAGCTGATGAAGTCTATTGGACGATACCCGAAGACAGTGAGCTTGGTCGATACTCTGTGACACTTGAAAGTCGAATCGTACGCTTACAATCCGAGTACGATAATTTGGATATTAGGATGCAAATCTTTGCCATGAACATTATTAATGGCGATATTTATAGCAAATTGAGTATTAAAATCAACTCAAATTATTTTTGGGCTCCTTTATGTTTTGATAATGTGGAAGAACAATTTGTGAGTTATGGCGGCATACAATATTTTCATGATAGCTTAGAAATTAACAATAAAATGTATTATGATGTGATTGAGGATCCATCACAACTTTACTATAATAGAACTCACGGCATATTACAAATAAGAAAGGACGAAAAAAGCGTACTTACTATAAAGCATTAAATATCCGTTATTCAGACTATTATCCTATCTATGTCAAAGCCAAACTTAAATAAATGAATTATGAAAACGAAAAAAATGATTGCACTAATATTATTATCCGTTTTAGCTCTTTCGTGTCAGCAAAAAGAAATATACAATGAACTTACTGAAGCGCAAAAACAGTTAATCCCTTACGAGTTGGGGCGAGTCGTTAGTTTTATAGATAATATCACAGAGCAAGTGATCAGTTTTACAGTAATACGAGATACAACCATTTTTTGGTTTGATGATTGTGACTATTCCAGAAATTGTGTGATAAATGAGAAGCGATTGGTAAAACTATTATCTGAACTTGATAATTCTGCGATTAGCTTATCACTTGATGCCAATCGCAATCGCCTTCAGATTCATACATTTCATAGGTACTTTGATTTAGATTACGATGCGAATGCACAATTTGAAACAGTCGAACAGGATAGTTATAAGCAATATCTTCGCGACAGTATAGAAATCAACAACAACATGTACTATGATGTGGTTGATTGTATTAGTGAAAGCGGTGGTTCTTATAATGAAAATGGAGAAACCATACCTGCCAATACAGCCATGCAGCTATTTTATAACAAAAGCTACGGCATATTGCAAATAAAAAGAGAAGGAAAAAATGTACTTACGATAAATCAATAAGTGCAAGGTATTCACAAGAGGCGTACTATGTTGCGCCTCTGTTTTTCTCACGAAAAACACCTGTCATCTGCCTAGCTTTATTAAAGTGAAAATTAAGGCAATGCTGCCAAAATTGAATACGAAAATTGGTGAATTTGCTCACTTCAACAACTCCAGCTTGGCAAATTTCAGCAATAAAGATTTCACGCCTTTTTCGCCAAAATCTATTTTAGCTTTTTCGTTGCCGTCCTCAATGCTTGTTTCGAGTATTTTTCCTATGCCGAATTTTTCATGTTTTACAAATGCTCCAATAGGAAGGTTAGAGAGAACAACCGGGCGTTTTTCATCATTCCCGTTTGTAGCTATTTTTTTTAAGCGTTTTGGAGGCGAAGGGATAAAATCATTTCTATCGCTGTTTCTTTCCGGTTGCGTTTTCTTTTGAAAAAAACTTCGTTCCTTATCCCAATCATCATCCCAACTGCTGAAAATTTTAGGTTGAGCTACTTCAATGCTTTCATTCGCATTATCTAAATATTGCGGATCAATATCTTTTATAAAGCGGCTGGGACTCGAAAAAGTTGTTTTCCCATTCCGAAAACGCGATTTGGAATAAGTGATAAAGCAACGCTCTTCGGCGCGGGTAATGGCAACATAAAATAGGCGGCGTTCTTCCTCCAAATCGCGGGCTGAGTCCATACTGAAAGCGGAAGGGAAAAGTTCTTCCTCCATTCCCACAACAAATACGGATTTGAATTCCAAGCCTTTTGCGGCATGTACAGTCATCAAAGTAACACAATCATTGTTGGCATTTTTATCCGTGTCCTGATCGGTAAGCAAGGATATTTCGGAGAGATAATCGGTCAATAGAGCTGATTCTCCGGCTTCTTGTTTCGTATCGCAAAATTCGTGTACGGCGCTCAGCAATTCTTGCACATTCTCACGACGGCTTATGGCTTCGGGCGACATGTCGGTATAATCCTTCGAAAGCATTCCCGTGCTTGTAATAATAGAATGCATCAGATCATAAGCGTTTTGCGTATCCAATTGCTCCGCAAATACTTTTATCATATCGCGAAAAGCGGCGAGTTTTGTTGCCGTTCCGCTGTTTACTTTCAGATTGTATTTCAGTATATCGCCCATTACTTCCCATGCGCTTACGGCATGCAGTTGAGCCGATTCGAAGAGTTTATTCAAAGTCGTATCGCCAATTCCGCGAATCGGATAATTGATAATCCGTTTCAGAGCTTCTTCGTCGTTCGGATTACAAGCTAAGCGGCAATAAGCAATCACATCTTTAATTTCCTTACGTTGATAAAAAGACAATCCTCCGTAAATGCGATAAGGAATGGCACGTTTGCGCAAGGCTTCTTCCAATACCCGCGATTGAGAATTTGTGCGGTAAAGAATGGCGATATCTTTATAGCGATAATTGACAGAAGAATGTAAATCGGAAATATTATCGCCCACAACGGCAGCTTCTTCCAAATCGGTAAAAACGCTAATGACTTTTATCAGGTTTCCTTCTTCTTTTTCCGAAAAAACGGTTTTCCGAATTTGCTCCTTATTTTTATCAATCAAGCTGTTGGCGGCATTCACAATGATTTTTGTGGAACGATAATTTTGTTCCAATTTGAATACCTGCACGTCGTTGTAATTATTTCGGAATTGGAGAATGTTATCAATATTTGCTCCGCGAAAAGAATAAATACTTTGAGCATCGTCGCCTACAACGCAGATACGTTCGTGCTTTTCGGCAAGTTTGCGCACAATCATATATTGGGCAAAATTCGTATCCTGATATTCATCCACCAAAACATATCCGAATTGTTGCTGATATTTATGCAAAACTTCCGGAAAATCGCGGAAGAGCAAATTTGTTTTCAGCAGTAAATCATCAAAATCCATTGCGTCGGCTTGCTTGCAGCGATTGCAATAGATTTCATAAATCTCGCTTGTGCGCGGTACTCTGCTGAAAGAGTCGGCTTTATAAAAATCATTATTCGAAGCATAAGCTTTTGGCGTGATCAATGAGTTTTTTGCTGCCGAAATCCGCGATTGGATAAATCCCGGTTTATATATTTTGTCGTCTAATTTCAGTTCTTTTATAATAGTTTTAATCAAGTTTTTCGAATCGGCGCTGTCGTAAATACTGAAATTCTTCGAGTAGCCGATAAGTTGCGCTTCGGAACGGAGAATGCGTGAAAAGACCGAATGAAAAGTTCCCATGTGCAAGTAGCGCGCGGTTCTTTCGCCTACAATTTCGGCGATGCGCTCTTTCATTTCGCGTGCCGCTTTATTGGTAAAAGTCAAAGCTAAAATGGCATATGGCGGCATGCCTTTTTTCAGCAGATAGGCGATTTTGTAAGTCAATACGCGCGTTTTTCCCGATCCTGCGCCGGCAATTACGAGCGAAGCGCCATCAATATATGTTACCGCGGCACGCTGACTGTCGTTTAAGTTTGAAAGAAAATCCATGAAAGAAAGCTTATTGTTATCATACAAAAGTACAAAAATGAAACGGTAGCAAGCAAAAGAGTTTTCAACATAGAGGAGAAAACATATTATTCAACTTTCAGAATTTGACTTTGTTGTTTTCCTATTCTATCTTGCAACTCACCTTTTACTCTTAATTGCAAACAAGTTTGGCAGATTATTCTGCCATTTTTACAGTAAAATTCGGATAGATTTGCTTTTTATCTGTCAAATTCCGCTTCAAAAACAAATTTTTAGCGATGGCATACGATTTGTAAAACTTAAAAGCGTATCTCATTTGGGAATAAAGAATGGGAGAACATACAAAATCAAGAATAAAAGACGAAAATAATAACAACTAAATAAAAAAATTATGGGAAAAATAATTGGAATTGACTTAGGTACCACAAACTCTTGTGTTGCCGTAATGGAAGGT
>DAIOHI010000260.1:0-4242 GCA_036744815.1 Paludibacteraceae bacterium | reverse complement strand
ACTTTACGCGAAGACAAAGAAACTCCGATCAAAGTCATGATAAATGCCGCTAAGGGCATAGAATAACGCTTATAATATTCGTCGGCAAAAGCTTGTATATTACCGACTCCACGTTCTTTTTGACGTTCTAAATAATTACGGAGCTGGGTATTGGTCATTTCGGGAGCTTCATCCGATGTAATAAAAAACTCCGACGGTTGCAGCATTATGGTTGTATCCAAGGATTCTCCCTGCGTAATTGTTTCTTTCATTCCATCGAAATCCCGTTGCAGGTAAGTTTCCAGCTTCCAATTGTAAGCCGAATCCCAAGAAGCGCTTTCCGCCGTTAAGCGAGAAACAAGATGTTTTCCGTCGAATTTCTCCAGCGAAAGACGGTAACCTTTGTTACGAGACATTTCGTAACGTTCAATATAAAGAATAACTCCTTTCTCAACTTCCATCTGAACATTGTGAGCATTCTCTGATTTAAATTTCTTGACATACTTATTTTCAAACTCAAGCAAGGTTTTATTGGCATGAGGAATAATAAAACCACCCAATATGAAAGACATGATAGCAATAACGGCTGCCGATATAAAATAAGGTCGCATAAAGCGCCAGAAACTTACTCCGCTTGACAAAATAGCGACAATTTCGGTATTCCCCGCCATTTTTGAAGTAAAAAAGATAACCGAAATAAAAGTAAAAAGCGGCGTAAACATATTCATATAAAAAGGAATAAAGTTTACGTAATAATCAAAAATAATTGCTTTTAAGGGCGCGTTATTATCAAAGAAATCATCCAGCTTTTCGGTAAGGTCAAAAACGATGGCAATACTCAAAATAAGCACAATGGAGAAAAAGAATGTCCCCAAAAATTTAGCTATGATATAAGTATCAAGTCGCTTTAAACCTATTTTCCGAAAATCAAATTTCATTATTAATTCTTTTTTCTACAAACGTCTTCCTAATTGTTCTATCATTCCTTTTTTCCATGCGAAGAAGTCGCCCATTTGAATGTGCTTACGTGCTTCGCCAACCAGCCATAAATAGAAAGCAAGATTATGAATAGATGCTATCTGCATAGCCAATAACTCTTTGCTAATAAACAAATGACGAAGATAAGCCTTTGTATAAAAGCGATCTACGTAAGAAGTTCCAAATTCATCGAGTGGCGAAAAATCATTTTTCCATTTCTCATTACGCATGTTCATAATGCCTTGCGATGTAAATAACATTCCATTTCGTCCGTTTCGTGTCGGCATCACACAATCGAACATATCAACACCACGCTCAATTCCTTCCAATATGTTTTGCGGCGTGCCTACTCCCATCAAATAACGCGGTTTATCTTTGGGAAGTATTTCGTTCACCACCTCGATCATCTCATACATTTTTTCGGTTGGTTCGCCTACCGCCAAACCTCCGATAGCATTTCCTTCGCGGTTTTGCTCCGCAATAAACTCCGCCGATTGCCGGCGTAAATCGGGATAAACACAACCTTGAACAATAGGAAAAAAAGTTTGCGAATATGCATATTTCGCTTCCGTTTCGTCAAAGCGTTTCAAGCCACGTTTCAACCAACGATGCGTGAGTTCCATCGACTTCTTCGCATACTGATAATCTGCTGTTCCGGGCGTACATTCATCGAAAGCCATCATAATATCCGCACCGATGCTTCGCTGAATATCCACCACTTTTTCCGGTGTAAACAAATGCTTGCTTCCATCAATGTGCGAACGAAAGGTAGCTCCTTCTTCCTTCAATTTTCGATTATCTGTCAGCGAAAAAACCTGAAAGCCACCGCTATCAGTCAAAATAGGTTTGTCCCAACCATTAAATTTATGCAATCCGCCTGCTTTTTCAAGCGTATCAATTCCCGGGCGAAGATACAAATGATAGGTGTTTCCAAGAATGATTTGCGCTTTTATATCCTCCTTTAATTCGTGAAAATGAACAGCTTTTACCGAAGCCACCGTACCGACAGGCATAAAAATCGGTGTTTCTATTACACCGTGATCGGTTGTTATAAGTCCGGCTCGCGCCTGAGAGTGAAGATCACTATGTTGAATCTGAAAATCCAAAGTTTAAAGTTTAAAGTTGATAAAATTGTAAAGAATCTTTTGTCCTGCTTCACCCGATTTTTCGGGATGAAACTGCAAGGCATAGAAATTATCTTTTTGCAATGCCGAACTATAATTTATTCCATAATTCGTTTTTGCAATGGAATGGACATTTAATCCTACATAATATCCATGCACAAAGTACATATATTCGTTTTCAGGAATATCTCTAAATAAAGGTGATTTCAAATCATAAATATTATTCCAACCTATTTGAGGTGCTTTCAGTTCGTTTTGAGAAAAACGGCTTACCTTTTCGTCAAAAATGCCGAGACAAGCTGTATTTCCTTCATCGGAATAGGCACACATAAGTTGCATTCCGAGGCAAATCCCTAAAACGGGCTGACGAAGCGATAAAATAACTTGATCGAGTCCGCGCTCTTTTAAATAACGCATGGCTGACGAAGCTTCTCCCACGCCGGGAAAAATAACGCGGTCGGCAGAACGGATTTCGGCAACATCATCGCTAACAAGCGCCTCCACTCCTATTCGTTCCATTGCAAAAAGTACGGAACGGATATTACCCGCATTATATTTTATGATTACAACCTTCACTTTTAATTTACTTTCCTGATTTTATACAGATAAAAAAGGTAAATAGTAAATGATTTTAATGGCAAATCAAATTAATTTATTCGTTTTCGTGTCGGGAAAAACAATGGTTGGCTTGAAGGTTTTTGCTTCCTCCGAATCCAATATAGCATAAGCCATAATAATAATAATGTCGCCGGGCTGAACTTTACGCGCTGCCGCTCCATTGAGGCAAATAGTTCCCGTACCGCGCGCTCCGGTAATAACATAAGTATCGAAACGCTCGCCATTATTATTGTCAACAATGCTTACCCGTTCGTATTCGATAATGCCGGCAGCATCCATCAGATCTTCATCAATGGTGATGCTTCCCACATAATTCAGGTTTGCGTCGGTTACACTTACTCTGTGAATTTTAGACTTTAGTACGTGAATTTGCATTATGTTTATCTTTATATAACTATGGATTAAAAACAGTCAATAATCCGTCGTCGTTAGTTATTTAGCGTTATTTTTATATTATCTATCAAGCGAATTTCGCCACAAAATACGGCTACACAAATCACCGCCGGGCGTTGCCAATCCTGAACTGTTTGCAAGGTTTTTACATCGGCAATTTCTACATATTCCACTTCCAGATTTTCTACAGCATTTATTTGCTCCCTTATCCACTCTCCGAGTGCTTGTGGCGTTTTTTGCGCTGCAAAGTTACTACTTTCAAATAAAACTTTAGATATTTCGACTGCATTCTGTCGTTGTTGGGCTGTCAATCGTTCATTCCGGCTGCTCATTGCCAATCCACTTGGCTCTCTAATTATCGGACAATCAATAATTTCAACATCAAAATTCATTACATCCACCATACGGTGAATAATGGCTAATTGCTGAAAATCTTTTTCGCCAAAATAAGCTTTATCGGGACGTACTAAGGTAAATAATTTACTTACAATCTGTACCACTCCGTTGAAATGCCCCGGACGGAATTTACCTTCCATAACACGATCCAAACCTCCGAAATCGAAATCGAAACTGCCAATCATTTCATCGGCACTATAAACATCCTGCGATTGAGGAGCAAAAACCAACTTACAACCTATCGTTTCGAGCAAAGCAACATCGCGTTCCAATGTACGAGGATATTTTTCTAAATCCTGAGAGTTGTTAAATTGAGTTGGGTTGACAAAAATGCTTACAATGCAAATATCGTTTTCTTTGACGGCTCGTTCTGCCAGCGATTGATGACCAAAATGCAAGGCTCCCATCGTTGGGACGAAACCAATGCTTTTGCGATCGCGCTTCAATTCGTTGATGAGCGAAGTAAGTTCTGCTAGTGATTTGACTATCTTCATTTTTTGTGTATTAAAACGCATAATATCTGAAAATCGTTCGCAAAATTACAAAACTTATTCTAGAATCTTTTATAATAAAAACTAAGAGCTTGTTTAAAAATTCAAAACATTTTGCGCTACAACAGATTATTGGTATAAATTTTGCATTATTTCATAATTTAAGTTATTAAACCAATTAGATAAAAGTATTATGAAACGATATGGATTTTTGATGCTGTTTATTTTGTCCCTTTCCTTTTTGTTCGGGCAAGATGAGTTTC
>DAIOHI010000259.1:0-4256 GCA_036744815.1 Paludibacteraceae bacterium | reverse complement strand
TTTTCTTCGTATCTGCCCAGCATTTCCAATTCTCGATCTCCGGTAATAAGCAATAAGGGCGGAGCATCTTTACGCACATGGTAAAGCGGTGCAAATTCATCGATAACAGCTTGATGTCCGGGCATGTTACGTTCGTTTCGAATAGCAAAATGCGTAATCGTGTGACCGCTGAATGGAATAAGACCCGCGATCTTATTTGCATCGATATTATGATGCTTCAACCAAGTTTTATCCAAACCGATCATGGCAGCCAAATAACCTCCAGCCGAATGCCCTGACACAAAAACAAGGGACGGATCGCCGCCGTATTTTTCAATCTTCTCGAATGCCCAAGCAACAGAAGCAGCGGCATCTTCTAAACAGTTTTTCGCATTGGCTTTCGGGTATAAACGATAATTAACTGCTATGACAGCTATGTTTTTTCCTTTCAATTCATTCGGAATAAATTTTTCTCCGCCACTTAATCCGCCTCCGTGAAACCAAACTACAGTCGGAAAACCTTTTGCCTTTTCCGGATAGTAAATATCCAAAACGCAACGCTCGGCAATATAACTATCTTTCGCCATTTTGTCGCTTGTATAATACGGAATGTTTTCTTTGCTCAGATATTGAGGCAAAACGGAAACACAAAAGCTAAGCGCAGAGACTAAAACTAAAAATCTTGTTTTCATTGTGTTTTTCGAATAATAAGGAATAAGTCATTTTTAACAAGAACACCAAGACGTAAATCATTGCTTCTAATTTACGACTTGGTGTCCTCTTTGTTCTATTTTAGCAACTCAATAGGCTGCGTAGGAATATTAATTCATTATGATTTCGAAAGGCAAACGTGCCTGAATACCATTCAGTTTGTTAAATTTCGATACTTGAAGATAGGTTTCGTAATGCTCGCCTAAGCGCAGTTTCATCAAGCGGCTCTCCATATCGAGGCTTTTCATCAGTTGAGTTATGAAATCTTCTTTTTCGGGATATTCCACCACTCGATACGAAACCAAGTCTGCTTTGTCGGCAGCAATACGAATCACTTCTTGTAAATTTGCCAATCCGTCAACCAATCCGTTTTTCACAGCATCTTCGCCCGTCCATACACGACCTTCGGCAATGGCTTTAATTTCGTCCTGAGTCATTCCGCGTCCATCTGCGCAACGTTGCGTGAACAAATCATAGGTTTTGTTTACGAAAGATTGCATCAGCACACGCTCTTCGGGTGTAAACGCGCGATTGAAGGAAATCATATCGCTCATCTTGTTTGTGTTTACTCCGTCGAAATCAAAACCTAATTTTTTATTCAATCCTTCGATGTTAGGAATTATTCCAAATACACCGATGGAACCGGTAATTGTGTTGGGTTGCGCAAAAATTGAATCGGCACCGCAAGCAATGTAATAACCGCCCGAAGCAGCATAATCACCCATCGATACGATCAAAGGTTTTTTCGCTTTCAATACTTCCAAAGCATGCCATATTTGCTCTGAACCATAAGCGCTTCCACCCGGCGAACTGATACGGAAAACAACCGATTTAACAGACTCGTCATCGGCAGCTTTTAATATGTCTTTCACCAAATCTTTCGATACGATACCTTCTGTCGCATCAGTATCAATGCCTCCGACAGCGTATATAACAGCTATTTTATTTTTGTCGTATTTAGCATTGCTCGGTACTTTTTTCATTGCCGAATGCTTTACAAAAGTGGCTTTATTTACCGAGTCCGCATATAATTCAATGAATTTTTCCGCTTCATCAATATACATCAAAGAGTCAACCAAAGCGTATTCGAGACTTTTTTCAGTAGGCTGATACAACAAAGCTTCATCGGCGTAAGAATTAAGCGTTTCGGGAGAGATTCTGCGCGACAACGAAATTGAATTGACGATTTCGTTCCAAATAGATTTTGTATAAACCGTTACTTGCTCCTTGTTGGCATCGCTCATTTTTGTGTTTGTATAAGGTTCAACAGCCGATTTGAATGTTCCGACACGAACAACCTGCATGTCGATTCCTAATTTTTCGAGCGTGTTTTTATAAAAAACAGTTTTAGAAGCAAGACCTTGCCATTCCAACATTCCGATAGGATTCAAAAATATTTTATCGGCAACTGAAGCCAAATAATAATTCCGTTGCGAATACGAATCGGCATAAGCCACAACAAATTTTCCCGATTCTTTAAAATCAATCAAAGCATCGCGTATTTCTTTTATCGACGCGTAGCCTCCCGAAAGCGCACCGCCTTTCAGGTAAATACCTACGATATTCGCATCCGATTTTGCCTTTTCGATATTAGCAAGAACATCGTCTAATCCCAACGAAGTAGTTGTATTACCATACACTTGACCAAAAGCGCGTTCAAAAGAATCATCTTTCGAACGGTCAACCAAATTTCCTTCCAAATCGAGCTGATAAATGGAATTCGGTTTTAGTACTGTGGGCGAATCGCCCGATGCCGCAACGGCTCCGATAATGCCCATCATAACGAGCGAGCCTACAATCGTAAAAATAATCAAACCAACAATTGTGGCAAAAGTAAACTTAAGAAATTGTTTCATGATGAATATAGTCTATTTTTTAATAAAATCTTTTTTTGAATGCAGCTCCTTAATTGAGAGCAAAACAATCCATAATACATAAAGGCACAAAGATATAATTAATTCGTGAGTTACTCAATATAAAAAGCACAGAAATGCAGCTAAGAGACAGCATGTTCTTTCAAAAAAAAGAAGTTGTTTTATCTATAAAATCCATTCATTCTGCTTTTTTGAACAATATTGTAGAAATAAGGAAATTTTTCCGTAATTTTGTGGCGTTTTTGTCAAAAAAGAACTTCAAAACTTCGTTAATTCTGTAATTTACTATGTCAAATTTGAAATTTATCACTGCGGAAGAAGCAGCTTCTTATATAAACAACGGTGATTTAGTTGGATTCAGTGGCTTTACAGCAGCCGGATGCCCCAAAGAAGTACCTACCGCCATTGCTAAACGCGCGGAAGAGTTTCACGCTCAAGGAAAAGAATTTAAAATCGGGATGTACACCGGCGCATCAACCGGCGATTCTCTCGACGGAGCCTTAGCTCGTGCCAACGCTATTTTATTTCGTACTCCTTATCAATCGAATGGAGATTTACGCAAAGCGATCAACGGAGAGCGCGCTCCTTATTTCGACAAACATTTATCGGAATTGGCGCAAGAATTGCGTTACGGCTTTTTACCCAAGCCCAAATTCGCCATCATGGAAGTTTGCGATATAAACGAAGATGGAGAATTGGTTCCAACAACCGGAGTCGGTATCGGACCAACCGTTACGGATCTTGCCGACTATATAATCGTAGAATGGAACAGTTATAATCCGAAAGAACTACGTGGATTCCACGATATATATCAACCATCCGATCCACCGCATCGTCGCGAAATACCAATTTACAAACCATCCGATCGCATCGGCAAAGCTTTTATCAAGGTTGATCCGAAAAAGATTATTGGTGTTGTAAAAACGAATCGCCCGGCAGAAGTTGGAGGTTTTAGTCCGAACGACGAAGTTACCGAACGCATTGGCGACAATGTAGCTTTGTTTTTGGCACAAGAATTGAAAGCCGGACGCATTCCGCAAGACTTCCTTCCGATTCAATCGGGCGTGGGAAATATTGCTAACGCGGTGCTTGATTCCTTAAGCAAAAATGCCAACATTCCTCCCTTCGAAATGTACACCGAAGTGATTCAGGATGCCGTTATAAAATCGATAAAAGACGGAAACATCAAATTTGCAAGCGGATGTTCGCTTACGGTTTCAACTCCGGTTTTGGAAGATGTTTTTGCCAATTTGGATTTCTTCCGCGACAAGTTAGTGCTTCGTCCGCAAGAACTTTCGAACAATCCCGAATTAGTGCGCCGAATGGGAATTATTACCATCAACACGGCATTGGAAGCCGATATTTTCGGAAACGTAAACAGTACGCATGTTCTTGGAACCAGAATGATGAACGGAATCGGAGGATCGGGCGACTTCACGCGCAATGCCTACATTTCGATATTCACTACTCCATCTACCGCAAAAGGCGGATTGATCAGCTCCATCGTTCCGATGGTGTCGCATATGGACCATAGCGAACACTCGGTTAATATCATTATTTCGGAACATGGAATCGCCGATCTGAGAGGAAAATCGCCATTACAACGGGCTCATGCTATTATCGACAATTGCGTTGATCCTGAATACAAAGAAGTGTTGAGAGAGTATTTGGAACTGACGAAAAATGCACATA
>DAIOHI010000258.1:3021-4282 GCA_036744815.1 Paludibacteraceae bacterium | reverse complement strand
ATCTCTTCCATTTCTTGCTCATCCGTATATTCTATTCCCCTAATGCCAACTAAAACTACTCCCGCTATGGCACACTGTATATCTCCCCAGCTATATTCTTGTCCGTTAATTAATGGTATTCCATTCATATTTTTATCCTCCTAATTTAAAGATGTTACATATCCAATTTTTATACTTACTTTACGCATTACGCCAACACCTACTTGTTTTATGATTATCTCAAGTTGAGAGGTGGAGAGCACATTCTGATTTGGATCTATCTCTACTATATATCCACTGAGTTCTCCAACTTTTTCCATGTCTTCTAAAGCACGTCCGGCTACCGTTTCTAAATAAGAAACAATAGCAGGCGCAAGTTTGCCTGTAGTGGCATCAACTCTCAGCGGACTATTTAAATAAGGCAACAAATTAGCGCGTATGCCACGAATAGCTTTATCGATCGTTAATACGTTCTCTATATAGGCATAGTCGCTTGTAGCAACATCCAAAGTAAAACTATCATTGAAATAGTTATTCGCATCACCCACATGTATCCTTATGAAAATATAACGATTATCATTAATAAACTCTATATCTGCAACCGTTACATCTCCCAACAAATCACCGGTAATAAATCCAGGCATTTTTATAAATAATGGGAACTTCCCAACCCAAGCTATGGATTCGTTTACAGCTGCCTTTGAAGAGCATCCAAGCAGTGTTCCTATGGAACCGTAATAAGCAAATATGCCTAATTTTTCAATTAAAGACACATCTAAATCACAACCTACCAAAACGCTCACATTGCTTCGTCCTGCCAAAACTTTGTTACTACTACCTTTCAAAGCCGATATAGTTTCAGGTGTTACCGTACTCGTTATCGTTACAGCACCGGTATCGGCGCTGATTGCTGTCGCATTATCCAGTTGTCCGCAATATGTTACAAAAATTGACAGTGGTTGATGTTGCTCTTCTAATCCTACATCCTCACCTCCGGATACTGCAGTTTGATAGTCTGCGATGTTTGCAAGCGATTTTGTAAAAATACCAAGTCTGCGAAGCTTCCCGCCACTATAGTATTGCATCTGTCTCACTTCATCTTTAACTATCTCCTCAGCGTCTGCTTTTATCCCTAAATATAGTGTGCCGGCATCACTTTTAGTGAAAAACTCCCCAACATGATACACTATCGCATTCATGGCTGCCATATTCTTATATTCATCGAGGGTTTTAGTCTTTAATACAGCTGAAGACATATTACTTTCTACGATTCCAAGCGCCT
>DAIOHI010000258.1:0-3011 GCA_036744815.1 Paludibacteraceae bacterium | reverse complement strand
AAAAACTTCGTACATTGCTACGCTTAAATATTTCGAGCAATTAGAGGCGCTCGAAATATTTAAGCGTAGCAATGTACAAAGTTTTTTCTCCTACGGCTACTGAATCAAAACCGTTTGCTGCAAGATTTGTTGTTGTCAATCCGGGCAATCTCATCAGCAAACCACTAATGGGATCTTCATTGGCGGATTGCCTTCCCATGCCTCCATTGCCTTTTACAAATTCTATATCATTCATCTTTTGAATTATTATTAATTAATACTTGTTTTTTCTTTTGTTCCGTAAGATAGTTCACTGCTTTTTTATACGTATTGAACCGTGAACCGTCCGGTGTCTGGAACATGCCACCGCTAATCTTTATATCGTCGCCGTTTACCGGTTCCTGTGTTTTTTTTGCCATAATCCTTACCTTTTTATGTATATTTTATATAGAATCTTAATTGCGACTATTAGAATGCACAGCACAAGCAATATCCAAAAGCCCTTTATTTGAAACTTCTGAAAGCCGTTTAATCGGTTCTCATATTTTGTTTTTGTTTGAAGTAATGTATTTTCAAGCTTTACGGTATCGGTTAGCTTAAGCGTATCGGATATAAAACGATTTCGAAACTCGGCCTTGTAATTCACAACATACACAGTGTCCCCTTTAACATATACAACATTATTTTCATACACATATATACTGTCTCGTTCCCTGGTGTAGCCGGCTACTGTGCTGCTGTTATCACGGCTGATTGTCTGTTGTGTCGCCTGCTGTGTTTTGCAGCTCGTTGCGAACAGGACAATCGTCAGCATATATACAACCGGATATTTTATCAACCGCTTTGCGAAATTTTGATACTTCATTACGTAAACTTTTTATTTCTTTTTTAAGGGGATCACCAATGTATGTTTGCCAGTTTTCTAATATCTTTGCCTCTGCCTCTGCTTTTGATTTTCGCACCTGTGATTTAAGCGTTACAAGCGTTACAAGTGCTCCTATTAAAGTGCCTCCAAAAATTACATTTAAAATTAAACTAATTATTTCCATCTAAACCTCCAACTCCTTTACATCAAAACACGGACAGGCTTTATTAGCAAACTCCCGGTGCCCGTGTACGCTCACATTTGGGTATTTAAATTTTAACTCTTTAATCAATTGTTGTAATGCGGCAGTCTGCAGGGGAGTGCGGGTGTCCTTCGGTCGCAATGCCTTGTCTAATCCACCCACATAGCATATGCCAATAGAGTGCTGATTATGACCAGTACAATGGGCACCGGCTATCTCAATTTTTCTCCCCTGCCAAACCTCACCGCAGAGACCGATTAAATAATGATACCCTATACCATTCCAACCCTTCGCCTTATGCCAGATATCAACGTCGGAAACTCTTACTATCTTTTCTTCTACAGTAGCGGTACAGTGTATTATTATTTCTTTAATCAGTCTCATACATCAATTTTTATTCACCATCGTTAAAATTGTTCAATTAAGAGCCTGCTTGGGTAATAGTTACATCTTTGGTAACTAAAGGATAATCCACCAATGAAATAGTATATTTTCCTGTTCTCTCATCCTCTGTCTCATTTGCAGCACATACACAACGTGCTTTACCGCTTACTATGCTTACAGTTAACCAGTCATTAGCAGTTTCTATTGTCCATGCTAATCCACCGGTGTTTACAGTGCGATTAGATGTCGCGCCCGCTACCACAAACGATATTGCTTCATCGGTTAATATGGTTGGACTGACTACAGCATCGCTCACAATAGCTCCTATTGCCTCGTTTTTAAGAGGCAAGCAAATATTGTAATGTCTGAAATTCACTAAGTTTTGCTGATTCGTCGGATCGGATTTTGCTTCAGATAAATATGTTTTTGTGCTTCCGTTAGCTTTCATCATTCGAGGTGCATAAAAGGCAACAGATGCTTGCAAATGCCCTGTTGTGCTGGCAGCCCAAGCTATTTTCGCTAATGTGGAAGTGTTATAAAATGGATTTTCGCCGTATTCATACACCTCAAAAGAGTACATATTAGCTATCTTTCCGGATGTATAGTTATAATATTGATCTGCAAATTTCTGATCTGTATTCAACAGGTCGTTTACATGGTCACTGCATAAAACTAATATACGCCCAGTAACAGGAACTTTTGCAACGTCAAATTTCTTTTTCATTGATATAATATCAGCTCTTGTTATAGCTTTACGCGTTCCGGCATCTACTGTAGCTCCTGACGTTAATAGAACCGGTGTAGCGGTCGTGTTTGCTGCAGGTGCAATAGCATGAATGGCTTTGGCATACATCTTTTCACTGATAGCCTCACGATGACGTTCAATAACACTTGCCATCTTGTCATAGGATATAGCATATAACTCATCGTCGGTAATTGCCGTAGGCAATGTTTGGTATTTGTCAAGCGCGATGGGCTTATCGGTATCTGTCAGCGATTCTACGTCGAGTGGGTAAGTTGTGTTGTTGATAAGCACCGTAGGATCTCCACCAATATTAATAAAATGTATAACATCATTTTCTGCGTACTGATCAAAACTTTTAATCTTTGAATACCATCCTATAGACTCCGCAGAGCTTCGGAATGCTTTCGTCATAAAACCTGTCCAGGCTTCAGAGTAAATCCCTGCCGATAAAGCTCCCACTGGGGTTAACTTTCCAAAAATAATACTCATTCCGTTAAGCCCTATGGCTCCAACTACCGGATTTAAATCAACCATTGGAGCTATGGTCGCTCCGGCAAGGCAGTTTACTATAACCACCATCATCATTAAAACTAACTTTTTCATTTCTTTTCTTTATAAATTGTTAAATACTTTTTTTAATTTATCTTTTATTTTTTTGGTTAATCTAATACAGGCTCAAAGCCAAACTCTTCTTTGTATAAAGCTTTGTAGGTATTTGTGTCGTTGTTTCGCAAATGAATAAGCTCATCGCTGCTGAGTTCACTGTATTTTTTTTGTTTGCCGTCTGAACCGGAAGACGCAGCGATAAAAGAACTTGGTTTTACAGCAGGACTAAT
>DAIOHI010000257.1:2159-4325 GCA_036744815.1 Paludibacteraceae bacterium | reverse complement strand
CGTCAAGATAAGTCCAAAGGATGTCTTCGCGCAAAATACGATTGGTGCGCAATCCAGTCATAATAGCTTCTTTGGCAATACCAAAGGCTTTTTCCGATTCAGGAATGTTATTCAAAATCTCGTTGAATGCCGAAATAGCATCCATCATTTTATCGTTTTGCGTAGCGATAAAAGTGTTCAGGAAATAAGCTCTTTCGGGTTTCGACGGACGAGAATATCCTGCCCAAGCCGAATATGCCAAACCGCGTGCTTCACGCATTTCCTGAAACACGATGCTATTCATTCCACCACCGAAATATTCGTTATACATGCGGCTGATCGGCTCCAATTTGCGATCGAAACTTCCTCCTTTGTAATGACTCGACATATATATTTGCGTGGCATCGTATTGTGCAAGCAACACTGCTGCTTTGTCAGTTTCTTGTTCCACAAACTCAGTAGCGGGCAACACCGTTTGCAATGTCTCACCAAGCGCGTGTTTGCTGTTGATTATATCTGTCAACTCTTTCTCGGCAAGAGGACCGTAATATAAAACTTTATGTTCAAAGTTTTTCAGATTTTTAATCCAATCTACCAGCGTTTGAGGATTCATATTTTTCAATTCTTGTTCCGAGAATATGTTCTTTGCCGGCGATTTAGCACCATACTTCGCATAATCTCTCAACTGATTGAAATTGGAGTACTGATCAGCCTTGGCATCTGCTCTTTTTTTCAACATATCGTTTGCCATGTTTTCGTAAGCAGGAAGGTTTACCTGCGCATCAGCAAGACGATTCTCGAGCAATTCCAATGCTTTTTCAAAGTTCTCGCTTAATCCGTTAATCGAAACGTAAACCCGTTCGTTTGTAGCCTGAACATTGAAGTTACAAGCCAATTGATAAAGCTCACTCTTGATTTCTTCGGCTGTTTTTGTCGAAGTTCCGAGATAATTCAGATATTGGAAAGCCAAGCCCAAGGTTTTATCGCTGTTGTTTCCCATTTCGAAAACATAAAAAAGCGAAAACAAAGGATTGCTTTTGTTTTGAGTGTAAAGAATCGGCAAATCTTGTTTTGCGGCGAATTGTTTCATATCCTTCGAATAATCAAGGAATATCGGTTCAATCGCACTTACCGGACGCGCTTTTATATCGGCAAGGAAGTTACTTTCATTATCTCTGTTAGTCGCGATAGGAGTTATTTGTGGTTTCTCCAACAGTATGTCATCCGGTTTGCCTTGACGTTTGTAAACAACGACATAATTGTTTTCTTTAAAGTATTTATTACAGAAATCAACAATATCTTGCTTTGTCAATTTTGCTTGGAAATCAATTTTGTTTACTTCATCCGTCCAAGGGATATTGGATATAAAAGAGTTTAACAGCAGGTAAGCCGAATAATCAGGTTCTTGTTGCTGATAATATTGATTCAGTTTAAAGTTGTTGATAACAGCTTCGAGCAGCTTTTCGTCGAATTCGCCTTTCTTTAGCAAATCAAGTTGTCCGAGCAATAAGTCACGAACTTCTTCGAGGCTTTGTCCTGCTTTCGGAGTTCCGTAAAGCTGGAAAAATCCATAGTCGGATAATGAAGCTACTCCGCTTCCTCCACGCAACACCAATTGTTTTTGAACCAAATTAAGGTCAATCAATCCGGCTGTTCCGTTGGTCAACATGTAATCAACAAGCTCCATTGTTGCCATATCGCGATTGTTGGCTTCGGGCAAACGAAAAGCAATAGCGATATTTTCGGCATTCAATCCAATTACTTCTTTTTCTATCACTTTTGTAATTGCTTCTTCGGCTTTTACTTTGTATTCGGGCAATTCTTTTGCCGGCATCGAACCGAAGTTTTCGTCAATAATTTCGATTACTTTATCAGGATCGAAATCTCCTACCATAATTACCGCCATATTGTTAGGCACATAGTAAGTGTCGAAAAAATGTTTGATATTAGTAATGGAAGGATTTTTCAATTGTTCCTGCGTTCCGAGTACCGTTTGCGTTCCATAAGGATGCTGGGGGAAAAGCTCATTCATCAATGTTTGGAATACTTTTCTGCTATCGTTCGTCAGGCTCATATTGTACTCTTCGTACACAGTTTCCAATTCGGTATGGAAAAGACGAATAACCGGATTGCGAAAGCGGTCGGATTGTATTTTCGCCCAATTTTCGATTTCGTTCGATGGAATAT
>DAIOHI010000257.1:0-2120 GCA_036744815.1 Paludibacteraceae bacterium | reverse complement strand
GAAAGCATTTGTTCCTTGCGAACCGATAGCCGACATTAATTTGTCGTATTCATTAGGAATCGCGATTTTCGACGCTTCTTGCGAAACGCTGTCTATCTGAGCATAAATTCGTTTGCGTTCGGCTTCGTCGCTTGTGGCGCGATAGGTTTCAAATAATTGTTCAATTTCGTCGAGCAGCAGTTTTTCGCTTTCATAATCCGATGTGCCGAATTGTTGAGTGCCTTTAAACATCAGATGCTCGAAATAGTGAGCCAATCCGGTTGTTTCGGCGGGGTCGTTTTTAGCTCCTGCACGTACTCCGATATAGGTTTGTACACGAGGATTGTCTTTGTTAACAGACAAATACACTTTCAATCCATTGTCGAGCGTATAGATACGCGTTTTCAGCGGATCGTTCGCTACGCTTTCGTACTTGTACTTACTGCAGGATGTAAAGGTAAACAGCAGTAGAGTCGTGAAAAGAAAAAAGCTTTTTTTCATAATGCAAATTGGTATTTATAGCCTGCCTGTGGAGGCAAAGCTGCGTGAAAAAAAATATTAACTGACAAATATAACCTAATTATTTAACAATTAGTATTTAATAAGAGGAAAAAAGTTGCTCTTTTTGTTTAAAATCACTGATTTCAGCAGAGCCAAATACTCTCTTATATTGAAATTTTAAATAATGGAATATAGATTATTGCAACCCGGTTGCGGTAAATAAGTTATAATTTTGTCAGATAAAATTCAATATAATATGTTACATTCCGATAATAAATATAATTGTTGCTCCGATTCTGAAAAAGAAAATAAGAGCACGGATTCTTGTTCAGGATCAGATTGTCATTGTGGAGAACTAAATCACGAAGAGGAAGCAAAGACTTCTTCGTTTAAAGCCTACTTGCCCGCTTTTATCAGTTTCACGATGCTTGCGTTAGGTCTTATTGCCGATCATATTGGTGGAATAAGCTTTTTTACTGGATACATTCGTTTGATATGGTACGTTGCTGCATATATTCCGGTAGGTTTTCCTGTATTGAAAGAAGCTGCCGAAGAAATAGCGAAGAAGGATTTTTTCAATGAATTTACTTTGATGAGTTTGGCTACCATAGGAGCTTTTGCCATTAAGGAATATCCCGAAGGAGTAGCTGTGATGCTTTTTTATTCGATAGGCGAGCTTTTTCAAGATCATGCGGTAAACAAAGCCAAAGGAAATATCAAAGCTTTGCTTGATGTTCGTCCGAGCTCGGCAACTGTTTTGCGAGGTGGACTTCAACAAACAGTGAAGCCGGAAGAAGTGGCTGTGGGAGAGATTATTCAAATAAAAGCAGGCGAAAAAGTTCCTTTGGATGGCGTTATGCTTTCCGAATCGAGTAGTTTCAACACTTCAGCGCTTACGGGCGAAAGCAAGCCATCAACCATTCGAAAGGGCGAAAAGGTATTGGCAGGAATGCTTAACGAAGGAAAAGTAATCGAAATTTCTGTCGAGAAAGTATTTTCCGATAGTTCGTTGGCTAAGATATTGGATATGGTTCAAAACGCCTCGTCGCGCAAAGCCAAAACGGAACTATTTATCCGTAAATTCGCTAAGATATACACACCTGCTGTTTTCTTTTTAGCATTGTTGATAACTCTGCTTCCGGCTTTGTTTGTTGATAACTATATTTTCAGCGAATGGCTCTATCGTGCTTTGGTGTTTTTAGTTATTTCATGTCCTTGTGCTTTGGTTATTTCCGTTCCATTAGGATATTTTGGCGGAATCGGAGCTGCTTCTCGCAATGGTATTTTGTTTAAAGGAGCCAACTTCTTAGAATTGATGACGACAGTTAATACTGTGGTGATGGATAAAACGGGAACTCTGACAAAAGGAGTTTTCAATGTACAAGAGATTTATACGACTTCGCTTGATAAGCAAAAGTTTATAGATATTGTCGCTGCGGTCGAAAATTATTCGAATCATCCGATCGCAAAGGCAATTGTTGACTATAATAAACATTCGGAAAATAAACTTGAAGTAAGTGATGTGCTCGAAATTCCGGGTCATGGATTAAAGGCTAAAATAGATGGAGATGAACTTGCTGTTGGCAATGCGAAGTTGATGAAAAAATTAAATGTGTCATATGATTCGCAAATAGACAATA
>DAIOHI010000256.1:0-4328 GCA_036744815.1 Paludibacteraceae bacterium | reverse complement strand
TGGCTGAATATATTTGGGGAAATAAGATGGATTTATTCTGGACTTTTGCTGCCACTGCTGATAAGCAGACAGAATATTCATTCGCTGTTTATCCGAATCCGGCAAAAAATCACATTAATATATCCAACTGTCCTCAAAATACAGCCTACGAAATATATAATATATCGGGAAGATTAACCACATCCGGAGTTACTAACAGTCAGATCAACGTTTCGGAGTTAAACAGCGGTTATTATATACTTGTGTTAAAAGATAAGGATAAACAATTCAGATTGCCGATTATTATCGAATAATTTTGAGTATTGATATTCAACAAGAAATTATTAGTGAATTGAAAATCGACGAAGTCAAAATTTGTGTAATCTGTGGATAAATAACTTACGAGACAGCCTCTTTTTTGTTTCGATAAGAAATTTGCTTACATTCGCATAAAAAAAAGAAAGCAAAGAAATGAAATACGATTTGGCAATTATTGGAGGCGGTCCCGCCGGATATAGTTCGGCTATAAAAGCAGCTGAAAACGGATTAAAAACGGTTTTATTCGAAAAAAACGCTATTGGTGGCGTTTGTCTGAACGAGGGTTGTATTCCAACCAAAACGCTTTTGTATTCGGCAAAAATTCTTGATCAAATCAAAACCGCGTCTAAGTACGGTATTCAAGCGGAGGGAAATCCGTCCTTCGATTTAGATAAAATCTTTAGCCGTAAAAACAAAACTTTGCGAAAGCTGGTTGGCGGAATAAAACTAAAACTTAATTCAGCCGGAGTTTCCGTAGTTGAAGGAGAAGCCAAAATTTCAGGAGAAGAGAACGATGAAATTTTAATTTCCTGCAACGACGCAGAGTATTCTGCCCGGAATATTCTGCTCTGCACTGGTTCCGAAACTTTTATTCCACCAATAAAAGGACTTTCTAATGTTGAGTTCTGGACTTCGAAAGAGGCTCTTCAGAAGCAAGAATTACCTGCTTCACTCGCTATTATCGGCGGTGGAGTTATTGGAATTGAATTTGCTTCGTTCTTTAATAGTTTGGGCGTTAAAGTAAGTGTAATAGAAATGCTTCCTGAAATTTTAGGAGCTATGGACAAAGAAACTTCTGCTATGCTGCGTGCCGATTATGCGAAAAAAGGTATCGAATTTTATTTAAACACTAAAGTAACGGAAGTAACATCCAATCAAGTAACAATTGAGAAAGACGGAGAAACATCGGTAATAGAAGCCGACAAAATACTCCTCAGTGCCGGACGAAAAGCTGTTACTATCAATCTCGGTTTGGAAACGCTCGCTTTAGAATTGTATAAAGGAGGCGTAAAAGTGAACGAATACATGCAAACAAGTCATCCGAAAGTGTATGCGGCGGGCGATATTACCGGATATTCCTTGCTGGCTCACACGGCTATACGCGAGGGTGATGTTGCTATTAATCATATCTTAGGCGTTGATGATAAAATGTCTTATGCCGCTATTCCTTCTGTGGTTTATACCAATCCTGAAATTGCAGGAATAGGAAAAACGGAGGAAGAACTTATAGCAAAGGGCGAGAATTTTACGGTGTTAAAACTTCCGATGACTTATTCGGGGCGCTTCGTTGCGGAAAACGAAGCTGTAAACGGACTTTGCAAACTGATAATAAATGAGCAAGAGCAAATTGTTGGATGCCACATGTTGGGTAATCCGGCTTCGGAATTGATTACCATAGCGGGAATTGCCATTGAAAAGAAATTTACTCCGAGCGAATTTAAAAAGATAGTATTTCCACATCCCAGCGTGTCGGAGATTTTTCACGAAGCTCTTCTGATTAAAGCATAAGAATCGCTTTTTTCAACTTTGCAGCAAACATCAAATAAAGAATACAAAAGAATAATATTTATCAAATGTTGATTGATTTCAACAGCTATTCTGTATTTTTGTCCTTTATAATCATTGACTTCAGTCACTAAGATGGAACATACCACTCAAAAGCCTTACACTTTCGACCGGGTTGTGCGGATACTTATCGGCATAACGATCTTAGTTGCTGCCTTTCTACTTATCAGGCGCTTAAGCGGCGTATTACTTCCTTTCGTCATTGGATGGCTGCTGGCATATCTGCTGAATCCAATGGTTGATTTCTTGCAATATAAGCTCAAATTCAAGAATCGCATATTAGCACTTAGTACTACTTTATTGCTGTTTTTTCTAATTGTTGCAGGATTAATTTGGCTGCTCGTTCCACTTCTCGCTGCGGAAATAAATCGTGGATCGCTCCTTATCCAGACTTATTTGAACGATGTGTCGATGAATAAGTTTATCCCCATCGAATGGCAGGATAAGATAAAAGTTTTTATTGCTCAGTTTGATTTGAAAACATTTGTCGAAAGCGGGCAGTTGCAGTCCGTTCTAAAAAACATATTGCCCCGATTTGGCTTTGTACTCAATAGTTCCTACAATATTATTCTTGGAATTGTTGGCGGATTTTTCTCATTGATATATCTTATTTTTATCCTATTGGACTTTAATAAGATTTCTCAGGGACTGTTCAATATCGTTCCTCCGAAATACCGCTCAATAGCCGGCGAAATTCTCGAAGATGTACGAATGATTACCAATCGTTATTTTAGAGGGCAAGCTTTGATTGCTTTAGGAGTAGCCGTAATTATGTCGGTCGGTTTTCTTATCATACAACTTCCCTTAGCCATTGTGATGGGGATTTTTGTGGGAGTTTTAAATTTGGTTCCTTACATGCAAGCACTTTCTATTCCTCCCGTTGTTATTTTGGCTTTGCTTCGGGCTGCCGAAACCGGACAAAGCGCATGGGGATTGTTGTTTGGAGTACTTATCGTTTATTTAGTTTCTCAACTCATACAAGATTTGATTCTGACACCCAAAATTATGGGAAAAGCAACCGGTCTAAATCCGGCTATCGTACTTCTTTCTTTGTCGGTTTGGGGTTCGCTGATGGGAATTATCGGCATGATAATAGCGTTGCCGCTTACGACATTAATTATCTCATATTACAAGCGATTTTTAACAAAAACACATCCTCAGCCCGTCATAGAGTCTGAGTTTGTAGCTGCCGAAACATCCGGCATTGAGAATGTTGAGGAGAAAGAAGAAAACGAAAATACTGATTAATACATTGAATATATATAAAGAATGAGCATTATTGAAAAAATAAAATCCGGAAAATCGACCGCGTTTTCCTTCGAATTATTACCACCTTTAAAAGGAAATGGAATTGATTCCGTCTTTCGTACTATTGATATTTTACGCGAATTTGATCCGAAATACATTAACATAACTACGCATAGAAGCGAACTCGTTTATCGCGAAACTGTGAACGGAATGTTTGAGCGAGTAGCCGAACGCCATCGTCCCGGAACGGTAGCCATTGCGGCGGCAATACAAAATAAATATAATATCAGCGTTGTTCCACACCTACTTTGCAGCGGATTTACTCCCGAAGAAACGGAATATGTACTTATCGACCTACAGTTTCTCGGGATTACCGACTTATTGCTTTTGCGTGGCGATAAGGCAAAACACGACAAGGCATTCGTAGCAACCGGACACAAACATGCCAGCGAATTGCAAGAACAAGTCAATCAATTCAACCAAGGAGTTTTTTTTAATGGAGATAAAATGAAAGCTTCTCACGAAATGTTTTCCTATGGAATGGCTTGCTATCCCGAGAAGCATGATGAGGCTCCCAATTTGCAATCCGATTTGCTTTGGGCAAAGAAGAAGGTTGATGCAGGAGCCAAATACTTGGTTACTCAAATGTTTTTTGATAACCGGAAGTATTACGACTTTGTAGAAAAATGCCGTGAAATCGGGATTGATGTACCCATTATTCCGGGCATCAAACCGATTACTCTAAAAAACCAATTGACGGTTCTCCCTAAAATATTCCATACGGATATTCCCGAAGAATTTGCCGGCGAATTGGAAAAATGTAATACTGATGCCGATGCCGTAGAAGTGGGAGTAGAATGGTGTACCCAGCAAGCACTCGATTTAAAAGCCAAGGGAGTTCCGAGTATTCATTTTTACAGCATGATGGCTACACAAAGCGTGAAACGAGTGGCAGAGAAAGTTTTTTAAAAAACAAAGGATTGAAAAACATAACATAAATACTTTCAATTCTCAACTTCCAATTAAATTATGAGTTTTATTTTTTCGATTATATCTTTTCTTTTTATAGGTCTTCTAATTGTCGTGATGCTCGGATTGGGTTTGTTGCGCTCAATTTTTGGCTTCGGTAGAAGTAAACGACAAAGGCAAGACGAGCCGAGCGAAAGCTACACGAACAATAGCAATCAAGACAAACAAAAAATATTCGACCAAAGTGA
>DAIOHI010000255.1:0-4329 GCA_036744815.1 Paludibacteraceae bacterium | reverse complement strand
CGTGATACATGGCTAAAACGGCATCGAATTGACTGAAACGTCCGGCTCCAAAAAAACCATCGGCAGGGTAGGGACCGAAGCATAAAACTCCGTTTTCTTCAGCTTCATTAATGGCGGGAATAATGATTTCAGTTTCTTCTTTACCAATAACGCCGTTGTCGCCGGCATGCGGATTAAGCCCCAATACGGCTATACGTGGACGAACGATGGAGAAATCTTTTTTCAGAGAAGCGTTCAGTACTTTTAGCTTTTCGGTGATAAGTTCTTTTGTGAGCAAAGAAGATACTTCTTTTACAGGAATGTGTCCTGTAACAACTGCCACCCGCAATACATCATTTACTAACATCATCAGAGCAGGAGAATCACCACCGAATTTCTTTTCTAAATACTCCGTATGTCCGGGGAATTTAAAGTCATCGGATTGTATGCTGTTTTTGTTGATAGGCGCGGTAACGAGAGCATGAATCAGACCTTGTTGCAAATCTTCGGTAGCGCATTCGAGTGCTTTGTAAGCAGCTTTTCCTGCTTCTTGACTTGCCGTGCCTATTTCGACTTTTACTTCGTCGTCCACACAATTTATAATATTAACACGCTTTGAATTGGCTTCTTCTACCGTATTAATCACATTCAGACTTAAATTAGGCAAATCGAGGTTTTTGCGGTGATAAGCGGCTACTTTAGAAGAACCGTAGATAACCGGAGTAAAAACATTTTCGAATACTTTGCTTTCTGCCAGTGTTTTTAAAATAATTTCGTAGCCGATGCCGTTAATATCGCCGTGAGTAATACCTATTATTATTTTTTCTTTGTCCATATTATGCTGTGTAGAATATCTTAAGCTTACAAAAATAGGGAATTAAAGTCACTTCTTCTCCTTCGAATGTGTTTTTTTAGTATAAAACTTGTTCATTCGCTGAAAATCCAATCCATTACTCGCGATGTTCTGGCTCCGCTTTCTGCTGTCGATGGGCAAGTTCCTATTCCCCGAAGTTCGTTTACAATAGTTTGGATAAGTGGCATTTGGATGTGATCGGGCGAAGGGATATCATAAGATTCTTCTCCAGCATTTGTTGTAACGCGAATTGGCTGAAAGGCAAAAATATTGAATTCTACTTTGCCTTTTGTTCCAACTATGACTACTTTTTCGTCGCATGAACTTTCGTCCGTCACAAAGCAATATTGCAAAACCCCCGTTACACCCGATTGAAAGCGGAGCACAGCCGAAACTGTATCGCTGGCGTTGTAAAACTTGCTCATATTAGCGGTAAAGCCTTTTGCCTCCTCAATTTCGCCCAATATATAATCAAGAATATCGAGGGCATGAGGAGCTAAATCGTAAAAATATCCGTCGCCTGCGCTTGATTTATCAACACGCCAAGTATGTGTGCTTTGTTGCAGATCGGAAAGTGATGCCGGACGATATTGCAATAAGTTTACAAATAAAACATCTCCGATTTTACCGCTTTCGATCGTTTCTTTCACTTTCAAAAAGTAGGGTAGGGCGCGTCGATAAAATGCGGGGAAAAGTTTTTGTCCGCTTTCTTTTGCAGCTTCTATCATTTCTCGGCATTCGGCATAATTCATTGCCATCGGTTTTTCCACATAAACAGGTTTTCCGGCTTTTAATGCTTCGACAGTATATTTTTTATGAGTGTTGGGTGGCGTTGCTACATAAACGGCATCAACTTCTGGATCGTTGATCAAGTCGGAGGCGTTGTCATAATACTTCTTCACTCCGTGCCGTTCGGCAAAGTCTCTTGCTTTCTCCGCGTCGCGTCGCATTACAGCAACAAGCTGCGAATGCTCAATTTTATAAAAGGCAGGACCGCTTTTCTTTTCGCAGACATCGCCGCAGCCAATAATTCCCCATCTGATGTTTTTCATATTATATAAAAATAAAAGAATAAAGAGTTATAGATCAATTATCTCAATATCAGTACTATCAACCACGGTTGTGTCTTTCGGAATGTATGGCGTTTGACATTTATAGGATCGCTTTATCGAAACGCTAGGTTCTTCGAAGCGGGCTCTATAAACGGATAATTCATCGTCGGCTAAGGTCTTTTCCATAAAATAACCAAAAATTGGAAGCGCTGTTCGGCTGCCTTCTCCCAAAGCTCCGGAACGGAAATGAATGCTTCGATATTCTCCACCTACCCAAGCGCCGCCGACTAATTTAGGTGTTATGCCAACAAACCATGCATCGGAATGATTGGATGAAGTACCTGTTTTTCCTCCAAATTCGGTGTTGTGTTTAAATAGATCGTAGCCCCAAAGAGCTTGCGTAATTCCTCCTGGTTCGGTCATTCCGCCACGCAACATCGTTGTCATCAAAAAGGCAGATTCATAAGGAATAACTTGTTTTTGAGTTGGATTGTTGCGGTAAATTTCTTTACCATCCTGATCGAGAATATGCGTAACAAATACAGGATCGTGATATTTCCCATCATTTACAACTGTACAATAAGAGTTTACCAATTCCAGTAACGTAACATCCGACGAACCAAGAGCAGTGGAAGCGGTATTTTCCAAAGGAGTTGTTATGCCCATGGCTTTGGCAGTTTCCAGCACTTTATCCATCCCAACTTCTTTGGCTATTTGCACCGCGATGGTATTGATGGAACGAGCGAAAGCGGCTTTCAAAGTCATAGAACCTTCATAATAACCGTTGGCGTTCCGAGGAATCCATTTTTCGGGTTCTCCCTTTTTATTGATAATGTCCCATTCGGTGTACTGATCGCTTCGGTAATCGCAAGGCGACATGCCGGCGTTCATGGCTGCTGTGTAAACGAATAATTTGAAAGTAGAACCCGGCTGACGTTGAGCGGTTACTTTGTCGTATTTCCACGAGTCGAAATTGATATCGCCCACCCATGCTTTCACATAACGCGTTTGAGGTTCGATAGCTACAAATCCGGCATGCATAAAGCGTACCATGTAACGAATGGAATCCATGGTGCTCAAACTGTCGGTGATGCTCAGGTCTTTGTAATCGAAGAGTTTGACCTTATGGACTTCGTTCATGTAAAAGTCGATGGAATCCTGATTGTCGGGAAAACGTTGTTTCAGTTTCTTGTAGCTTGATGTGCGTTTGGCGATATCTTCGATGAAATTTGCAATTTCAACACGATGTTCGTCTCTCCACGGATTTTGATTTCCCCAATGGTTATTGAAATTGCGTTGCACGATTTGCATTTGTTTATTCACAGCCTCTTCGGCATATTTCTGCATGCGGGTGTCGAGTTGAGTATAAATTTTCAAACCATCGCCATAGAGATCGTAATCATTTTCACGGCACCAATCCTCTAACTCATTAGCTACAGCTTCGCGAAAGTAAGGAGCTGTTCCGCTGGCATCTTTTTCGCTGATATAAACTAGCGTAGTTGGAAGTTTAGTCAGCGAATCTAATATTTGTTTATTGAGGTATTTGATACTTTTATTGCCGTACATATTGTTCAATACAATATTACGGCGTTCGATGCTTTTTTCCGGATTAATACGCGGATTATAAGTTGATGTGGCTTTCAGAAGTCCAATCAGAGTCGCGGCATCTTCTATCTTTATTTTCGCAGGATTTATTCCAAAATACTTTTTAGCAGCGGTTTTTATACCGAAGGCGTTGCTTCCGAAGTCAACCGTATTGAAATACATCGTTAAGATTTCTTCTTTCGAATAACGAGCTTCCAATTTAACCGCAAGAATCCATTCCTTCGATTTCATAACGATGATATCAAGCCCGGGAACATAGCCCAACAATCCGGTTGAATATTGCGAACGAACTTTAAACAAGTTTTTTGCCAGCTGTTGAGTTATGGTGCTTCCTCCGCGGGCGTTGCCTTTGAATGTATCTTTCAGAGCGCCGAAAAGTCCTCGTACATCAATGCCAAAATGTTTGTAAAAACGCTCGTCTTCGGTCGAAATAAGAGCATCTATCAGATAATGAGAAATATCTTCGTATTCGACAGGTGAGCGATTTTCGCGGTAATAAGTGCCGATTAGCTTTTCATCTCCGCTATAAAGTTCCGAAGCTAAATTTTGAGCAGGTTTGCTTACATCCGAGAGGCTGGGCGATTTTCCGAACAACCAAAGGAAATTGAAATCGACCATTGCCAAATAAAGCAAAAATACGCAGAAGAATGTTGCAATTCCAATTAATATTTTATTATACCAACGAGCCTTTTTAAAATGCGTTATATAAGCTTTAAACCAAGTAAATAACTTGGTTTTAATATGAATAACAGCGTTCTTTAGAAAGAGGAAGAATTGCTTTAGCGCATTATCTTTCATGCAATTGTTTTTTATGGCGCAAACTTACATAAAAAAGCTTTA
>DAIOHI010000254.1:0-4341 GCA_036744815.1 Paludibacteraceae bacterium | reverse complement strand
AAAGAAGTAACCGATGAATATATCAAATATGCTGAACAACTGAAACAAATGATCCGAACAGGATTTTCCGGAGCGGTTTATACACAAACTACCGATGTAGAGGGAGAAATAAACGGATTGATGACTTACGATAGGAAAGTTATTAAGTTGGAAGAAAATCGCATTCGTAAAGTAAATCAAGAAATTTGTAATTATCTTTGTAAGTAATAAATTAAAATCAAAATATTATGAAAAAGAGTTTTTTTTACTTATTGTTGTTGCTGCCTTTACTTGCTGCATGCAATAAGACTTCTTTGCCTTTGCTCGATAAGAGCGCATTTCAATCTACTATAGATGGCAAATCAATTGACTTGTACACTTTGAAGTCAGGAGATTTAACTATGCAGGTGACTAATTTTGGCGGACGGATCGTTTCGTTGTGGACACCGGATAAAGCAGGGAAATACGAAGATGTTGTGTTGGGACATAAGAACATTGAACAATATATCAATAAAAACGGCGAACGCTTTTTAGGATGTGTTGTTGGTCGCTATGCAAACCGCATTGGCAAAGGGCAATTTACCTTAGATAGTGTAACTTATCAGTTGCCACTCAACAACAATGGACAAACTTTGCACGGAGGATTGAAAGGTTTGGATATGGTTGTTTGGGATGTTGTCCGTGTTTCGGAGAGCGAAATCCTGTTGAAATACATTTCTCCTGATGGCGAAGAAGGTTTTCCCGGAACGCTTGAAATTGAAATGACTTATGCCCTGACAGCTGACAATGAACTGAAAATAACTTACAAAGCAGAAACAGATAAACCGACCGTAATCAACTTATCTCACCACGGATTTTTCAATCTGAAAGGAGAAGGAAACGGAACGATCAACGATCATTTACTCACAATTAAAGCCTATGCTATTGTGCCGGTAGATAGCGTCTTGATTCCCTTTGGCGATTTGTTGTCGGTTGATGGAACTCCCTTCGATTTCAGAAATGCTACCGCTATTGGCGAACGTGTAAACGAAGATCATCCGCAATTGAAAGCCGGATTGGGATACGACCACAATTGGGTACTCGACCGTCAAACGGACAATGAAGTTGAATTTGCCGCTTCGGTTTACGAACCTGTGAGTGGACGCTTTATGGAAGTTTACACCGATCAACCTGGAATTCAATTCTACGGAGGAAACTTTATGGATGGAATAGGAGAAGGAAAATACGGTAAGAAACACGAATATCGCGAGTCTCTTGCTCTCGAAACGCAACATTTTCCTGATAGCCCGAATCACGATAATTTCCCATCCACTCGCTTAGATCCGGGAGATACTTACACACAAACATGTATCTATAAATTCAGCGTGAAATAAAATTTAAACAACCTCTAAGAATGACAAAAGAGTTGTCCGAATAAAAGCGGACAACTCTTTTGTGTTTTCAGATAACAGGCAATCATTTATTATGAATGCCGAGTAAAAAAAGAAAGAGGCTGAACCATGATTGGAACAACCTCTTTTTTTCTTTGTAGCGGGAACGAGAGTTGAACTCGTGACCTCCGGGTTATGAATCCGACGCTCTAACCATCTGAGCTATCCCGCCATTTTCTGTTTTTGCGAGTGCAAAGATAGCTATTTTAGCATAGCGAGCAAATAAATAGGCTAAAATAATTCTCTATTTCACTAAAAAGTATGGTCTTTGTTTTAACTTGTCTTTATTGAGCTTATTCAATACAATTAGCTGCATGATAAAAATAAGAAAATAGCCTTTTCTTCTAAATAATTTTTTTAGTAGTATAAAAACCGTACTTTTGCGCCGTAATTAACAAAATCATTTTAACAATTTAAAAGAAACGAAAATGAAAAAGGTAAGTATTTTGTTTGCAGCATTAATGATTGCTGTTGTCGGTTTCGCTCAGTCAGAAGGAAAATTTGCAGTAGAAATTAATCTTAATAATCCTTTTGTAAATGCAGACTTTTTTTCAACAAATGGAATTAGCGCACGTTATTTTTTGTCTGATAATATGGTTGTGAGAGGAACATTAAATGTTGGTACTTCATCAGATACAGATAAAATATATAACACAGAGGATAAGCTGTTTAGCACCACTAAGCTATCGGCGTCCAGTTTTGGAATCACTCCGGGAATCGAATTCCATATTGCTAAATTTACTAAAGGCAGCGTTTATGCAGGAGGGGAATTGGGTATTTCCTTTGTTAATACTAAATCAAGTACGGTATTTGGAGAGTCGAATTTCGGAGAAGATTTTAGTTCTAAAAGAGGTGGTTTTGGCTTTGGTTTAGGTGTCTTTACAGGCGTTGACTATTATGTAACCAGCAATATATATCTTGGAGCTGAATTAGGTCTAAATTACAATAGAAATTCTATCTCAAGAGGTTCAACAACTACCGGTTCAACAACTACTGATGGAACGACTTCAGGATCGGTATCAGGTTTAGGTATTGATGTGAATCCGGCTCTTCGTTTAGGTTGGAGATTCTAAAAACATTACATTACGAATACAAAAAAGACGATATTTTCATATCGTCTTTTTTGTTTGTTCTTTCCTCTTTTTCTCCTCTTTGGGAGGGGTTGGGGAGGCTTTAATAACTTCTTGCAAACACCACTCGTTGTGCCGAAGGCTTTCCGGTAACCATGCAAACTCCGGGCGTTTTATCGCCATCCAATGGAATGCAGCGGATGGTTGCTTTGGTTTCTTCCTTAATGCGTTCTTCGGTTTCGGGCGTTCCGTCCCAATGACAAAGCAGGAAGCCGCCTTTTTCGATTTCCTCCTTAAATTCGTCGTATGAATTCACTTCGCGGGTTACCGAAGCGCGATAGTCGAAAGCTTTTTTATAAATGTTCTTTTGAATTTCTTCCAAAAGCTCAGCAATGTAAGCGTCGATGTTTTCTACCGAAACTGTTTCTTTAGTCAAGGTATCGCGGCGGGCAACTTCTATCGTTCCGTTTTCGAGATCGCGAGCACCCATTGCCAAACGAACGGGAACACCTTTCAATTCGTATTCGGCAAATTTCCATCCCGGCTTTTTGTTGTCGTTGTTGTCGTATTTGAAGCTGATACCACGCTCTTTCAATTTTGCGGTTATCTCCGCCACCTTTTCCGAAATCTGATTCAGTTGTTCTTCGTTTCGGTAAATAGGTACGATAACCACTTGATAAGGTGCCAGCTTCGGAGGCAGCACCAATCCGTTGTCGTCGGAATGCGTCATGATCAGTCCGCCGATAAGTCGGGTAGAAACGCCCCACGACGTTGCCCAAACATGCTCTATCGCGTTTTGCTGATTAACAAAAGTAACATCGAAAGCCTTCGCGAAGTTCTGTCCCAAAAAGTGCGAAGTTCCCGCTTGCAAAGCTTTTCCGTCCTGCATCAGAGCTTCTATACAATAGGTTTCTACCGCTCCGGCAAAGCGTTCGTTAGCCGATTTCAATCCTTTAAGCACAGGCATCGCCATAAAGTTCTCGGCAAAGTCGGCATATACATTCAACATGGTTTCAGCTTCTTTCACAGCTTCGGCTTCCGTTGCGTGGGCGGTGTGTCCTTCCTGCCACAGAAATTCGGCAGTGCGAAGGAAGAGGCGCGTGCGCATTTCCCAGCGAACTACGTTTGCCCACTGATTGCAAAGGATGGGCAGGTCGCGATAGGACTGTATCCAACCTTTGTATGTATTCCAAATAATGGTTTCGGATGTTGGGCGGACGATCAGTTCTTCCTCCAATTTGGCGGCAGGATCCACCACAACGCCCTTTCCGTCGGGATCATTTTTCAAGCGGTAGTGTGTAACCACGGCACATTCTTTGGCGAAACCTTCCACATGGTCGGCTTCTTTGCTCAAAAACGATTTTGGTATAAAGAGCGGGAAATAAGCGTTCACATGACCGGTTTCTTTAAACATGCGGTCGAGTTCCTGCTGCATTTTTTCCCATATCGCATATCCGTAGGGTTTTATTACCATACAGCCGCGCACGGCGGAATTTTCAGCCATATCGGCTTTCAACACCAAGTCGTTGTACCATTGCGAGTAGTTTTCACTACGCGAAGTCAGTTCTTTCAATTCTTTTGCCATCGTTTTTGATTTGTAAATTTTCAAGTCTGCAAAGTTAGGGAATTTTATTGAAAAACGTTATTCAATATGCTAATATGATAATGTGCTAATCTGCCAATATGCTAATTTGCTAATTTGCCAATGTGGTAATAGAGAATTTTGAAATAAAGTCTTTCGCCACAGCACAAAATGGCTTATCCTTGCTCGGAGACGAGCATCCACCGCAAGAAAGCATCTTTCCGCAGTCGGATGCCTTTATCCACCGGTAGAAAGCATGTTTCGTTATTCCGAAACGCTT
>DAIOHI010000253.1:0-4351 GCA_036744815.1 Paludibacteraceae bacterium | reverse complement strand
GCATCAATAAAAGTGGAATAGCGTAAAACGCCCGAATAAGTATGAAATACCCAAAAAAAGATAACCTGCAAAGATATCACGATTGTTAATCGTTCGAAAACAGAAGTTATTCGTATCTCTTTCAGACTTACTACATTCGAGAAAAACAAATATATAACAATAAATGCGAATATACATAGAACAATATCGCAAATAAGAACCACCCATCTGGGGATATATTTCAACGAGACAAGATGTGAAAATATATCGGAAACCTGAGTAAATGACAATACTTTCTTCATACTTATGTTTATTTAAAATAACATGTGTTTTTGTGATAAACTAGAAAAAATAGAGAGGTTTGTCGTTCTTCTTTTCAGCATAGCATGATAGATTAGTCGTAAAACTATTGATAGATTTAACGTTACACATGTTTTATTCTTTTGATATGTGTAAAAATACAGTTACTATCTGTTAAAATGAAACAGCGCACAAATATACGTTTTTTTGTGCTATTAATGTGTGTCATCTCAATTTTTTGTGTTTGTATTATGATTGTTTCTTTACGAAAGAGTGAATACATGTTTAATCCTTTTTCCTTGTTGAGCGGTTAGACCGTTCTCTGATGAAAATATAAATAAAAAATTTTGTGTTTCAAGTTTTTTTTACTATTTTTGCGTTCGAATTACGAATTGAAGAGAGTGGAGGGGACAAACAGTCCCCTCTTTTTTGTAAAAAATATTGTTGATGATTTTAAAGGAAGTAATACAGCAAATTATTGCCGATTTTATTTCGGGTTCAGATTATTATTTGGTTGATTTAAAAATATCGCCCGATAATCGTATCGCTATTGAAATTGATTCTTTTGATGGCGTTTCCATTGATTATTGCGTGGAATTGAACCGTTACATTGAATCTCGTTTGAACCGCGAAGATGAAGATTATGAGTTGGAGGTCAGTTCTGCTGGATTGACAGAACCATTCAAAGTGCAGAAACAATACGAAAAAAATTTGGGAAATGAAGTTGAAGTGCTTACAAAATCAGGCAAAAAAACGACAGGAGTTTTGTGTGATGTAAATTCTGATAATTTCGTTGTTAAAATAGAAAAAATGGAAAAACCCGAAGGGGCTAAACGAAAAGTAAAAGTGACAGAAGACCTTACTTTTTCATACGAAGATATTAAAACTACAAAATATATTTATAGATTCAAATAGACTATGGCTAAAAAAGAAACAGTCAATTTAATTGATACCTTTTCCGAATTCAAGGAGTTGAAAAATATCGACAGGAGTACACTGATAAGTGTGATGGAAGAGTCGTTTCGTAGCGTGATTACCAAGATGTTTGGTACAAGCGATAATTTTGACGTGATTATAAATCCGGATAAAGGCGACTTCGAGATATATCGCAATCGCGAAGTTGTAGCTGATGACGAATTAGATGATCCTAATACTCAAATATCGCTCTCGGAAGCTCTAAAAATAGATGAAGATTACGAAGTAGGAGAAGAGGTTACTGATACGGTTGACTTTTTAGGCTTTGGACGTCGTGCGATATTGACTTTACGTCAAACACTGTCGTCGAAAATTTTGGATTTACAAAAAGATAATGTTTATTCGAAATACAGCCAAATGATTGGACAAATCGTCAGCGCCGAACTTTACCAAATCTGGAAAAAAGAAATGCTGCTGATTGATGAAGATGGAAACGAGTTGTATTTGCCCAAGACAGAGCAGATTCCGAACGATTTTTATCGGAAAGGAGATTCTGTAAGAGCGGTGGTTGCAATGGTGGATAATAAAAATAATAATCCGAAAATCATTCTTTCGCGGACTTCTCCAGTGTTTTTGGAACGTTTATTCGAACTAGAAGTTCCCGAAATACAAGAAGGATTGATTACGATAAAAAAAGTAGCGCGTATTCCCGGAGAACGAGCCAAAGTGGCTGTGGAATCTTACGATGATCGCATTGATCCTGTAGGAGCTTGTGTAGGAGTGAAGGGATCACGCATTCATGGAATTGTTCGCGAATTGAGAAATGAAAATATTGACGTTGTTAATTATACAAATAACATCAGTTTGTTCATTTCCCGTGCTTTGAGTCCTGCTAAAATATCTTCGATTCGTTTGGATGAGCAAAGTTTAAAAGCCGAAATCTATTTGAAGCCCGAAGAAGTTTCGCAAGCTATTGGTAAAGGAGGATTGAACATCAAGTTGGCAAGCATGCTTACCGGCTACACATTGGATGTTTTCCGTGAGATGGATGAAGAATTCGAAACCGAAGATATTTATTTGGATGAATTTAGCGATGAAATTGACGAGTGGGTTATCGACGCTTTGAAAGCGATCGGTTGCGATACTGCGAAAAGTGTGTTAGCTGTTTCTCGCGAGGATTTGGTTCGTCGCACCGATTTGGAAGAAGAAACAATTGATGAAGTGCTGGCTGTTCTTGCCGCCGAATTTGAGGACGAAGAATAAAACACACAAGTAGCGAAGGTCATTTGTAATTTATTGACCTTCATTCTCTGTTGTTTTTTAATTCTCCGTTTTATAACTTGTAATATTATATCAAATATATGCCCATAAGATTAAGTAAAGCCTGTAAAGATTTGAATGTCGGTTTGTCAACCGCAGTAGAGTTTTTGGCAAAAAAAGGCCATAAAATAGAAATAGATCCGAATCTAAAAATTTCGGACGAACTATATCTTTTACTTGCAAAAGAGTTCGATAAAGATATGGCATTGAAATTGGAATCCGAACGTTTGAGCCAAGAGCGTCAATCTAAGGAAAAAGCCGAAACTGTTGCTATTGAAGGATATCTGAAACCAAAGGCAGAAGAAAAGAAAGAGCCTGAAATTATTCGCGCTTCTTTGTCCGAAGATCAAAAGCCACACATTAAAGCTGTCGGGCATATTGATTTGGATGATATCGAACACAATAAAACGGCGGATAAAGCAAAACCATCTAAGCAAGAAGAAACGGAAGTTAAGGCGACGGAAGAAGTTGCAGCACCTGAAGTTGAGAAAGTTGTTGAACAAGAGAAAACGGTCGTTGTCGAAAAGGAAATTTCTAAACAAGAAGAAGTTGTAGAACCTCAAAAAACATCGCAAGAAGAAGTTACAAAAGAAGAGGTCGCGACTCCGGTTTCAGTTACGGAAGAGCCGGTTGTAGAAAAAACAATCGAAAAAGAAGCTCCGGTCGTTGTTGACGAACCAAAGAAAATAGAAGCACCCACAAAAGTGCTGAAGAAAGTTCAAAGTCCGGCTAAGGAAGTTGAAGAGAAAAAAAAGCCGGAAGAGGAATTGTTTACCCTTTCGCGTCCGGTAATTGATGTAGCTCCTGTTGTTGTAGGGACGATCGATTTGGATATAATCAATCAAAGTACTCGTCCGAAGCCTAAGACGAAAGAGCAAAAACGGAAAGAACGCGAAGAAAAAATTCGTCTTGCCAACGAAGCTAAGAAAGACAATGCTTCGGAAAAAAAATCAACAGGAACAGAAGATAATCATCCAAAAAAGAAAAGAGAGCGTTTTACCAATCAAAAAGTTGATATAAATAAGGTAAATCAAGGTCCGGCAGATCGTCGTCCGTCGAAAGATTCTCATGGAAAAGAGCGAGATCTTCGATTTAAGCGACCGGTGAAAACTGTTGTTGACGAAGAAGAAGTTCAAAGACAAATAAAAGAAACTCTTGCGCGTCTTTCTGGTGGAAACAAAAAAGGAGGCAAAGGAGCAAAATATCGTCGTGATAAACGCGAAACTGCACAAGCTCGTATGCAAGAGCAGGCAGAACGAGAAAGAGGCGAAGAATCAGTATTGAAATTAACTGAGTTTGTAACCGTTAGCGAACTCGCTTCGATGATGGATGTTTCGGTTAATGAGGTCATAGCTACCTGTATGAATATCGGAATGATGGTTTCTATAAACCAACGTTTGGATGCGGAAACAATTAATATTGTTGCAGAAGAATTTGCTTTTACAACAGAATATGTCAGTCACGATTTGGTCGAAGCCATCGGAGAAGAAGAAGACAATCCCGAAGATTTATTGCCTCGTGCACCTATCGTAACGGTTATGGGACACGTTGACCACGGTAAAACATCCTTGCTTGACTATATACGTAAAACAAACGTAATCGCTGGTGAAGCCGGAGGTATTACGCAGCATATCGGAGCCTACAATGTGAAATTGGAAAATGGACAACGCATAACATTCCTTGATACTCCTGGTCACGAAGCCTTTACGGCAATGCGTGCTCGTGGAGCTAAAATTACGGACATTGTTATTATTATCGTAGCGGCAGATGATAGTGTCATGCCACAAACGGTAGAGGCGATTAACCATGCTGCGGCAGCGAATGTTCCAATTATTTT